>JBAPYC010001090.1:0-7600 GCA_049284535.1 Streptosporangiaceae bacterium | reverse complement strand
GTGCACCGCAAGGACGGAGCGCGGATCCAGTTCCGCCGGGTGTGCACGCTGGACGGCGAGGAGGTCCCCTACGCCGACATCGCCAAGGGCTACGAGCTGCCCACCGGCGACATGGTGGTGCTGACCGACGAGGACCTGGCCGACCTGCCGCTGGTCACCGCGCACCGGATCGAGGTGCTGCACTTCGCGCCGGCCGCCCAGGTCGAGCCCATCTACGCAAACAAGAGCTACTACACCGAACCGGAGCAGGCCGGCGCCCGCGCCTACGTGCTGTTCCGGGACGCTCTGGAGGCCTCCGGCAAGGTGGCCGTGGCCAAGGTCGCGCTGCGCCAGCGCGAGGCCCTGGCCGCGCTGCGGGTCCGGGAGGGCGTGATCACGCTGGAGACCCTGCTGTGGCCCGATGAGGTGCGCAAGCCCGACTTCGGGTTCCTGGACGAGGACATCGATGTCCGCTCGCAGGAGCTGAAGATGGCCGCCTCGCTCATCGACACCATGACCGAGGACTTCGAGCCGGATCAGTACCACGACGCCTACCGTGAGGCGCTCGAGGCCGTGGTCCAGGCGAAGGTCGAGGGCAACGACGTCGTCCGCCCGGCCGGCATGGACGAGCTCGAGCCCAAGACCCAGGCCGCCGACCTCACCGAGATCCTGCGGGCCAGCGTGGCCGCGCTCAAGGGCGGCCGCGCCCTGTCCGGCGACGGCGACGGTGACGGCGCCAAGGCAACCGGATCGTCCCGCAGCCGCAGCCGCAGCCGCAGCACCAGCAAAGCCGGCACCAGCAAAACGGCCGGCACCAGCAAGAGCAACAGCACCAGCAAAAGCAGCGGTACGAGCCGGAGCAGCAGCGCCAGCAAACCATCCAGCAGCAAGACCGCCAGCAAGAGCTCCGGCACGAGCACCAGGCGCCGCTCGGCCAAGGCCGACGACGCAGACCAGGCCGCGAAGGAGACCAAGACCGCTGCCCGCCGCAAGGCCAGCGCATGAGCCCCCGCTGCAAGGCCAGCGCATGAGGCCTCAGCGGATGAGCCCCGAGCCCATCCCGCACTGGCCCGGCCGCCTCGTCGACCTCGGCGACCACAAGGTCTTCGTCCGCAGCGCCCCCGGAGCCACCGCCGCCGCCGGAGCCACCGCCGCCCCCGGAACCGCCAGCCCCGGAACCGGACCAGAGGGCTCCCGTAACGCCGAACGCGCCCTCTGCGTGCACGGCCTGGAAGGCTCCTCGCGGAACTGGACCGACCTGATGGCCCTGCTCCCGATGGCCAGCGACGCGGTCGACCTGCCCGGCTTCGCCGACTCCCCGCCGCGGCCCGACGGCAGGTACTCCATCACCGCCCACGCGAGCACGGTCATCGCGCTGATCGAAGCCGGCAGCGGCCCCGTCCACCTGATCGCCAACTCCCTGGGCGGCGCGGTCGCGGTCAGGGTCGCCGCCGCCCGCCCCGACCTGGTCCGCACGCTGACCCTGGTCTCCCCGGCCCTGCCCGACCTGCGGCCCCGGCTGGACCTGCTGCGCTTCCCGGTGGTGAGCCTGCCGCGCGTCGGCGTCCGCCTGCTCCGCCAGTACCAGGTCCTGCCGGCCGAGCGCCGCGTAGCCGACGTCATCACGAACTGCTTCAGCGATCCCAGCCTGTTCTCGCCGGACCGGTTCGCCACCGAGGTGACCGAACTTTCCCGCCGCGACGAGCTCGGCTACGCCGCGGCCGTGCTGGTGGGATCGGTGCGCACCCTCACCGCCGAGGCCCTGCGGCCCGGCCGCCGTTCGGCCTGGAAGGATGCGGCCCGCATCACCGTGCCCACACTGGTCATCTACGGCAGCCACGACCGGCTGGTCGACCCGCGGGCGGCAGGGCGGGCCGCGCACGTGCTCAGCGAGGCGCGGATCGTGGTGCTGCCGCGCACCGGCCACGTGGCGCACATGGAGCATCCAGCCCAGGTGGCGGCCGAGATCGGCTTCCTGCTGGACAGCGCCCCGGATGGCGACGGGCAGGCACCGTCCCGGGCCGCGGCGCACGGGAATTCCCCGTCCGGTCAGCCGGTTGATGCTAACCCGGACGGGAATATGTTGAACCCGTCCGTTCGGACGTGAAGAGATCTTTTTGGGAGAGAACAGTGTCGCTGCCCCCGCTGGTCGAGCCCGCCGGTGAACTCACCGTCGATGAGGTCCGGCGTTACTCGCGCCATCTGATCATCCCGGACGTGGGGATGACCGGTCAGAAGCGCCTGAAGAACGCCAAGGTGCTGGTAGTCGGGGCCGGCGGTCTCGGCTCGCCCGCGCTGCTCTACCTGGCCGCGGCCGGGGTGGGCACGCTGGGCATCGTCGACTTCGACGTGGTTGACGAGTCGAACCTGCAGCGCCAGATCATCCACGGCCAGTCCGACGTGGGCCGCCCCAAGGCCGAGTCCGCGCGGGACAGCATCCTGCAGATCAACCCGCTGGTCAACGTGGTCGTGCATGAGACCAGGCTCGACAACGACAACGTCATGGAGATCTTCTCCCAGTACGACCTGATCGTGGACGGCACGGACAATTTCGCCACCCGCTACCTGGTCAACGACGCGTGTGTGCTGCTCGGCAAGCCCTACGTGTGGGGCTCGATCTACCGCTTCGACGGCCAGGCCAGCGTGTTCTGGGCCGAATACGGTCCCTGCTACCGCTGCCTGTACCCCGAGCCGCCGCCCCCCGGCATGGTGCCGTCCTGCGCTGAGGGCGGTGTCCTGGGGGTCCTGTGCGCCTCGATCGGCTCGATCCAGGTCAACGAGGCCATCAAGCTCATCACCGGGATCGGCGATTCGCTGGCCGGCCGGCTGATGATCTACGACGCGCTGGAGATGACCTACCGGACCGTCGGCGTCCGCAAGGACCCGGAGTGCGCGGTCTGCGGCAAGAACCCGACCATCACCGAGCTCATCGACTACGAGGCCTTCTGCGGCGCGGTGTCCGAGGAAGCGGCCGAGGCCGCCCAGGGCTCGACGATCAGCGCCAAGGACCTCGCGGCCATGCTGGACGCGGGCGACAACATCTACCTGGTCGACGTGCGTGAGCCGAACGAGTACGAGATCGTCTCGATCCCGGGCGCCACGCTCATCCCCAAGGGCGAGTTCCTGAACGGCAACGCCCTGGAGAAGCTGCCGCACAACAAGAAGATCGTCCTGCACTGCAAGAGCGGCGCCCGCTCGGCCGAGGCGCTGGCCGTGGTCAAGAACGCCGGCTTCTCCGACGCCGTGCACGTCGGCGGCGGCGTCTTGGCCTGGGTCAGCCAGGTCGACCCGTCCCTGCCGTCCTACTGACAAACCCCTTTAGACCGAACGGGCTGCGATCACCCATCGCGGCCCGTTCGTGTATCCGCGGGCCGGAAGCGTTGCCCGGTCAGGGCTCAGTCCGCCCGGCTCCGCGCCCTGCTGGCCTCAGCCCGCGCCAGAGCTGTCGGCAGGGTGCTCGACCATTGCCACGACCCGGCTGGCCATGAACCGCGCGGTCCGGACCGGCGTGCCCGTCCTGGTTACCTCGCTGACCTCGACGACCCCGCGGCGGTTGGCGATATCGACGCGGCGCCCGGCCCGGGTCGCCGTGATCTCATAGGTCCGGGTTCCCTCACCGGAATCAATCACGATTTCAACCCGATCGCCCTTCATGGGCCACATATACCTCTTGTGAATGCCCGCGAAACGGGCACCGTGGCCGGCCTGCGATTACCATGCCCGGATGGACCTTCTCCAGCCGGTGGTCAAGCCGTACGCGTGGGGCTCAACGGACGCGATCGCGGACCTTCAGGGACGGCCCGTCCCGGCCCCGGGCCCCGAGGCCGAGCTATGGATGGGCGCTCATCCCAGCGCCCCGTCCGGTCTTGGCGCCGGCGGTCCCACCCTGGACAAGCTGATCGCCGCGGATCCCGAGCGCGAGCTGGGCCCGGACTGCGTGGCCCGGTTCGGCCCGCGGCTGCCGTTCCTGCTCAAGGTGCTCTCGGCCGCCCAGGCGCTGTCCATCCAGGTCCACCCGTCGCGCGCCCAGGCGCAGGCCGGCTTCCGTGCCGAGCGTGACCTGGCCGCGGACGACCCGGGCCGGAACTACGCCGACGACTGGCCCAAGCCCGAACTCCTGGTCGCCCTTACCCCCTTCGAGGTCACCGCGGGCCTGCGCACCCCGGCCGACGCGGCCGCCCTGCTGCGCGCCCTCGATGTCCGCCGGCTAGCCCCCCTGGCCTCCACCCTCGGCGCCACGGCGGAGGAGCGGGCTATGGCCGGAGCCTTGGCCACGATCCTGGAATGGCCCGCCGCCGACCGAACCGCCCTGGTCGACGACGTCACCGCCGCCTGCGCCTGGCTGGCCGCGACCGACGGCCCCTACGCGTCCGCGTGCGCCGCCGTTGTGCGTGTGGCCGCCGAGCATCCCGGCGACCTCGGCGTGGTCGCCCTGCTGCTGATGCGGCACGCGGTCCTGGAACCTGGCCAGGCCGTCTTCATGCCGGCCGGCGGCCTGCACGCCTACCTGCGCGGCACCGGCATCGAGCTGCTGGCCAACTCCGACAACGTGGTCCGGGCCGGCCTGACCGGCAAGCACCTCGACGTCCCCGAACTGCTGAAGCTGCTCGACCCGGCGGTCGAGGTCCCCATCCACGCCCCCCACGTGATTTCCGACGGCATCTCCTGGTACGACACCCCGGCCCCCGAGTTCCGCCTCTACAACATCGACCTCTCTGCCGCCCCCCTGGCCCTCCCCGGCGCCGGCCCCCGCATCCTGCTCTGCCTGCACGGCACCGCCACCCTGCGCGCCTCTTCCGGCGCCACCCTCGAGCTGTCCCGCGGTGAATCCTGCTTCGCCTCCGCCGCCGACGGCACCCTGCACGCCACCGCCGACGGCACCCTGCACGCCACCGGACCCGTCACCCCCACCCGCCTCGTCCTCGCCACCCCCGGCCCGCCCGCTCCCCAGGCCCCCGCCTCCCCGTGACCACCCACTGGCCACGCCTTCCATGATCATGGCCAGTTTCGCCCACTATTTGGCCGTTTCTGGCCACGATCATGAAGCGATCATCCCCGCGAGCCATCCCGCGTCCCCCCGAGCCATCTGCCTAGCTCGTCGGTCTTTGTGCGTCGCATCCGATCCCCATCCGTCTCTCTTGCCTCTGCCGCCTCGCATCTATCTCCGTCGGCGCAGTTCCGACGACATCAAACCGCGATCCCAGCGCGTTCCATCGCCGTGAATGCGGCAGTCACGGCGTTGATGCACCGCCGAAAACCCGCTTTGCGGCCGCCGGAGCCGGCGTTAGCATGGGCTCATCTCTATTTCCGGCGGCTGGAGAGTGCATTGAGGCGCTGAGGTCAGCGATACCGCGTTCATGCGCGTGACCTCCGGCCCGCCGCGTGGTGTCGCCACACGTAATGGAAATCCTTCCTAACGTGCTGGGAGCCACTCCTCATGCCTGCCGCAATCCTGTGCTCAGACCTCAGCTTCAGCTGGCCCGACGGAACCAGCGTCCTGTCCGGGCTCAACCTGTCCATCGGCCCGGGCCGCACCGGCCTGATCGGCGCCAATGGCTCGGGAAAGTCAACGCTGCTCCGGCTGATCGCCGGGGATCTGCGCCCCACCGCGGGCACGGTCAGCGCCCGCGGCGACGTCGGCTACCTCCCGCAGGCCATCACCCTCGGCACCCACAGCACCGTGGCGGATCTGCTCGGCATCACCTCGGCCCGGCGGGCGCTGCACGCCATCGAGGCCGGGGATGCCAGCGAGGACGCGTTCACCGCCGTGGGTGACGACTGGGACGTCGAGGAACGTGCCCGGGCCTGGCTGGACCGCCTCGGCCTGGCCGCCGGCCTCGATGACCAGGTGCAGCGGCTGTCTGGCGGGGAGACGATCCTGGTCGCGCTGGCTGCACTGTTCCTGCGCCGCCCGGACGTGATGCTGCTGGACGAGCCCACTAACAATCTGGATCTGAGCGCTCGCCAGCGGCTCTACGACGCGGTCACGGCCTGGACCGGAGTCCTGGTCATCGTCAGCCACGACCGCGAGCTGCTGGCGCGAGTGGACCAGATCGCTGACCTGTCTGACGGCAAGGTCCACCTGTATGGCGGCAACCTGGCTGCGTATGAGCAACTGCTCGCGGCCGAGCAGGCCGCGGCCGAGCGTGCCGTCGTCGCGGCCTCCGCCGAGGTCCGGCGCGAGCAGCGCGACCTCGTCGACGCCCAGACCAAGCAGGCCCGGCGCGACCGGCAGGGCCGCAAGGTCGCGGCCTCGGGCGGCCTGCCCAAGATGGTGGTCAACGCCCGCAAGAAAGCTGCTCAGGAGACTGCCGGCCGCTCCCGCGAGCTGCACGCCGAACGCCTCCAGGCGGCCCGCGATCGCCTGGAGACAGCCGAGCAGGCGGTCCGGGACGACGCGGAAATCCGGGTCGCGCTCCCCGGCACGGCCGTCCCAGCGGGCCGGACCGTGCTGACCGTGATCGGCCTAGCCGCCGCCCGCTGGCACCCCGCAGCCGACGACCACAACCGAAGCCAGAACGACCAGCCCCAGAACGACCAGCGCCAAGCCGACGACGACACCTCCCCAAGCGCACTCGACGAGCTCATCGTCCGCGGCCCAGAGCGGACAGCCCTAGTCGGCCCGAACGGCGCAGGCAAGACCACCCTGCTCCGCGCCATCGCCGGCCTGGCCGAACGCCCCGGCCTCACCGTCCGGCGCGGCGCGGTCACCGGCTACCTGCCCCAGCGCCTCGACATCCTCGACGACTCGCTCAGCGTCGTGGACAACGTCCGCGCGACCGCCCCGGACGCGTCAGTGAACGAAATACGGTCGGGCCTGGCCCGGTTCCTGTTCCGCGGCGAACGGGCCGGCCGGCTGGCCGCCACGCTGTCCGGCGGCGAGCGATTCCGCGCCGTGCTGGCCGCCCTGCTGCTGGCCCAGCCCGCACCCCAGCTTCTCCTGCTCGACGAGCCGACCAACAACCTGGACATGACCTCGGCCAGGCAGCTAGCCCAGGCGCTGGAGGGTTTCCGTGGCGCCATCGTCGTGGCCAGCCACGACGTGCCCTTCCTGCGGTCGGCCGGCATCACCCGCTGGTTCCGCCTGGACAGGGAATCCGGCCTGACCGCGATCGACCCGCTCTAGGCTCAACGGCCGCCCTCAAACGGCCACCCTCAACGGCCGGCCTCAACGGCCGGACGCCCGAGGCCGCCCGTTCGTGTTGGCCCCCGCGACCAGAGTCCGCTAAACTACGTGGGCGCGGTGCGGCCCTCGGGTCCGTCGCCCGTGGGCTATGGGGTAATTGGCAGCCCGACTGGTTCTGGCCCAGTTAGTCTAGGTTCGAGTCCTGGTAGCCCAGCAATTCACCGACAGCGCGGACGTGATTCACGTCCGCGCTGCTTCACATCTAGAGGTCCCCGGTCAACGATCTAGAGGTCCCCGGAGGGCAGAGGTCCCCGGGGACACCGTTTCCTGGCCCCGGTTGGCCTGACCGCCACCGAGACGGTAGTCTGTACGCCGCTGGCCCGGTCAGAAATGGCCGAGCCAGAACCATGAAAAGTAAATGCACGGCCCCGTCGTCTAGAGGCCTAGGACGTCGCCCTCTCAAGGCGGTAACGCCGGTTCGAATCCGGTCGGGGC
>JBAPYC010001089.1:0-3077 GCA_049284535.1 Streptosporangiaceae bacterium | reverse complement strand
GTAAGAGGGTGCGCCAGCCGGGCAGGCGCGAGCGCCGGCCCGGGCGGAACGGCCCGGCGCCGGCGAGGTCAGGGCGCCGGAGAGGGGGCCCGGGCCCAGATCCTCTCGGCTTCGCCGGGCGCTGGCTGGGCGTCGTGCTGGGTGATCTGCAAGTAGCCGACCAGCACCGCCAGCGCGACGACGAAGACCGCGGTGGTGGGCAGGTCACCGAAGCCCAGCCCGCTGAGCGAGCGTGACTTGCTGAAGTAGTCGGCGAACGAGGCCCCCAGCGGGCGGGTCACGATGTAGGCGAACCAGAAGGCGGCGACCGGGTTGAGGCCCATCCGCCATCCGATCGCGGGGTTCGTGATGATCACCGCGAACATAATCCCGGAGCCCAGGTAGCCGAGGTGCAGCGTGGTCGCGGTGAGGTCGCCCAGCGCGGTGCCCAGCGCGAACGTGGCGAACACCGTGGCCCAGTAGTACATTTCGCGGCGCCGGGTGACGATGCTGTGGATGGACAGCGTTCCCTCGCTGCGGTGCCAGCGCCAGAACACCACCGCTAGCACGGCCGCCCACAGGAGCGTGGTCGCGGTGTATGGCAGCCCGGCTTGCAGGTGCAGGACGTCGGCGGCGCCGGTGCCGAAGGTGGCGATGGCCAGGGCCAGGTACCAGTAGGCGGCCGCCACGTACCGGCGGGTCCGGAACTGGAAGAACAGCGCGGTCACGATCAGGGCCACATCCACAGCCGCGCCCACCGCGATGTCGTGGGCCAGGGAGTCCGACGCCGCCTCGCCGCCGGCGGTGGTGAGCAGCTTGACTACCCAGAACAGGACACCGATCTGCGGCACCTTGGCGGCTAGCGGCTGCGGGCTGATCCAGCGGGCAAAGGCTCGCACGGTGTCGTCTCCTCAGGTGAACACAAGCGGACAGCAGCCGGTCATCAGGCCAAGAACTACTAAGATTGTAGTAGGTCGGTGTAGGGTTCCGGCATGGTTATGGACCAGGCGGGACCCCGGATGGCCGGGCGGCCGGCGGGGGCGGTGGCCGTGCTGACGACCGGGCTGACCAAGCGCTTCGGCAACCGTGTCGTGGTGGACGATGTGGCGCTGGCCATCCCGTCGGGGTCGGTCTGCGGTTTCGTGGGGCCGAACGGGGCCGGCAAGACGACGACGATCCGGATGCTGCTCGGCCTGGTCCGGCCGACAGCCGGGAGCGGGACGATCCTGGGTGGGAGCCTGTCCGAGCCTGCGACCTATCTGCATAAGGTTGGCGCGCTCATCGAGGCGCCCGCGTTCTACCCGCAGCTGAGCGGCCGTGAGAACCTGAAGGTGCTCGCCCGGCTAGGCCGGCTTCCCCTGGCCGCAGTCGAGCCGGCCCTCGAGCGGTCGGGCCTGCTGGCCAGGGCGGGGGACCGGTACCGCTCGTATTCGCTGGGGATGAAGCAGCGGCTCGGTATCGCGGCGGCCATGCTGGCTGGTCCTGAGCTGCTGATCCTGGACGAGCCGGCCAATGGCCTGGATCCGGCGGGCATCGTCGAGATGCGCAGCCTGATCAGGTCGTTTGCCGAAGACGGGATCACGGTGCTGGTCTCGAGCCATCTGATCTCGGAGATCGAGCAGATCTGTGACTACGTGGTGATGATCAGGGCCGGCCGGCTGGTGCACCAGGGAGGCGTGGATGTGCTGCGGGCCACCCAGCAGGCCGAGTTCCTGGCCGCGCCGGAACACGATGCGGACCGCGAGCGGCTGGCCGGGCTGCTGCGGCAGGCCGGCTGCGCGGTGAGCCCGGATCAGGCCGGGGGCGTGCTGGTCATCGGGGAGTGCGCCCTCAGCGCGGCGGACGTGAACCGGCTCGCCGCGGACCACGGGATCACCCTGCGCCAGCTCGCCGAGCGGACCCGCAGCCTGGAGCGGGCATTTTTCGCGCTGACCGGCTCGAAATCAGCCGACGTGCCGGACGGCCAGGAGATGGGAGCCATCCGATGACGTGGGCCGCCTTTGCCAGCGAGTGGACCAAGCTGCGGCGGCCCACGCTGTTCTGGTCGACGTTCCTCGGGTTGGCCGCGGCCGCCTCGCTGTTCGTGATCCTGATGTTCTCCCAGGCATCGGCGAATGGCGGGATCGTGACCCTGCATCAGCTCGCCCAGCCGAACGGGCTGGTGATCGGCGTCGCGCGGGCCGCCATGCTGCTGGGTGTCGTGGCGTTTGGCCTGGCGGCCTCGCAGGTCGCGAGTGAGTACAGCCTCGGCACGCTGCGCCAGCTGCTCGTGCGCCAGCCACGCCGTGCCATCCTGCTCGCCGGCAAGATGCTCGGCGTGATCACGTTCCTGCTGCTCGCGCTCTGCTTCGCCGCGGTCATCGCGCTGATCGTGGCGGTCGTAGCCGCGCACAGCCGTGGCGTCCCGACGACCGCCTGGTTCACCGGGCAGGGGCTGGGTGACCTGTTCCGCGAGCTGGGCGACCTCGCGCTCGCCGTGGTCGGCTACAGCGTGCTCGGGATGGCACTGGGCCAGTTCGTCCGGTCGGCCGTGTTCGCGGTCATCATCGGCTTCGCCTGGCTGCTCGCCGTCGAGAACATCATCGCCCGCATCGTGCCCAGCATCCAGCAGTGGCTGCCAGGTCAGTCGATCCTGGCCGTGGCGTCCGGCGGCGGTGAGGGCGTGAGCTACGCGCACGGGCTGATCCTCGGCGCCGTCTACCTCATCGCCGCGATCGCCGCCGCCACCACGATCTTCGTCCGCAGCGACATAACCGCTTAGCGCCCATTGACAGGTGAGCTGGGCGCTGGATAGGCGACGCTGGCCGGGCTGGCGTTGGTGGCTGCTGCTGAGCGGTCGCCCGGATCACGGGCGGCCGTGCGCCGGTCCGCCCGTCTAGTGCTGGTGTGTGGCCAGCATGCGAGCCGAGCTGAACTGGGCGATTTCGATCTGATTGTGCACCGCGAAGGTCAGGATGATCGCGATGGCGCTGGCGGCCATCGCGAGGACCAGGACGGACGCTGCCGCCCAGGGGCGGAACCGGGGCGGCAGGTGCGTCAGCGCGTGCACCCGCGCGCGGACGACGGGCCCGGCCGCGGCCAGCCGGGAACCGCCGGGC
>JBAPYC010001088.1:0-1693 GCA_049284535.1 Streptosporangiaceae bacterium | reverse complement strand
GCCGCAGGTCGGCCGGGTCGCTGGCCAGCGGCCGGGCCCAGCCGCCCGCGACCAGCTGGGTGAGTTCGGCCGTGCGGGTGAACCCGCCGATCAGCGCGGCCGCGCCGGACCGGTGCGCACGCAGGGCCAGGACCTCACGGGCGTTCGGGTAGGGCGCCCGTGGTTCGGCGTGCAGATCGTCGCCGTCGTCCCAGAGCACCACCAGGCCCAGGTCGGCCACCGGGGCGAACATGGCCGAGCGGGTGCCCGCCACGACCTGGACCAGGCCGCGGCGCACGGCCAGCCAGCGGCGGTAGCGCTCGGCCGGGCCCAGGTCTGCGCTCAGGCAGACGTGCCCCGGGCCGCTGCTCTCCAGCTTGGCGAGCGCCTGGTCGACGCGGTCCAGGTCCCGCGCGTCCGGGACCACGATGATCACCCCGCGGCCTGCCGCGGCGGCGGTGGCCGCGGCGATCGCGATCTCGTCCGGCCAGTCCGGCCCCGGCCGGGCCGACCAGGCGGCCCGGACTGGCCGGCCCTCGGCCAGCGCGGTCAGGAACGCCTCCCCGGCCGGGTAGCGGGCCCAGGATCGCAGTTCCGGTCGCGAAGGCCCAGGCCCCCGTCCGGATGCGGGGCCGCCCTGGATTTCCCGCTGGGCTTCGCGCTCCGCCGTGGCATGCCGCGGCGGGATGGCCAGCCGGAGCACGTCGGCCAGCGTGCCCGCATAGCGGTCGGCCACCGCCCGGGCCAGGCCGAAGATCTCCTCGGTGAGCACCGGCTCGGGCGAGATCACCCGCTCGATCCGGGCCAGCCTGCCCTCGTGCTCGCTGGTCTGGACGCGCTCGAGCAGGTAACCGTCGACCAGCTGGCCCGCGAACCTGACCCGGACCCGGCAGCCGGGCACGGCCGTGGCGTCCATGGCGGCCGGGACGAGGTAGTCGAACGGCCGGTCCAGGTGAGCCAGCGAGATGTCCACCGCGACGCGCGCGACCGGCAGCTTCTCGCTGACCGCCTGGTCCTTCGGCCTCCTGACCACGGTTCCGTCCTACCAGAACCGCGGCGCAGCTAAGGACGCCCGCGCGCCGGTGCGGGTCAGATCCCGGCCGCCGCGCGGAGCTGGTCGGCCCGGTCGGCACGCTCCCAGGAGAAGTCGGGCTCGGTCCGGCCGAAGTGCCCGTAGGCGGCGGTCTGCGCGTAGATCGGGCGGAGCAGGTCCAGGGCGTAGATGATGGCCCGCGGCCGCAAGTCAAAGACCTGCAGCACGGCGTCCTGGATCCGCTCCACCGGCACCTTCTCCGTGCCGAAGCACTCCACGAACAGCCCGACCGGCGTGGCCTTGCCGATCGCATAGGCGACCTGCACCTCGCACCGGTCGGCCAGGCCGGCGGCCACCACATTCTTGGCCACCCAGCGCATGGCGTAGGCGGCGCTGCGGTCGACCTTGGACGGGTCCTTGCCGGAGAAGGCCCCTCCCCCGTGCCGGGCCATGCCGCCGTAGGTGTCGATGATGATCTTGCGCCCGGTCAGCCCCGCGTCACCCATCGGGCCGCCGATCTCGAACCGGCCAGTCGGGTTGACCAGCAGCCGGTAGCCGTCGGTGTCGATGCCGAGGCCCTCCAGGACGGGCGCCACGACGTGCTCGCGGATATCGGGGGTGAGCATCTCCCGCAGGTCAATGCCCGGCGCGTGCTGGGTGGACACGACGACCGTGTCCAGC
>JBAPYC010001087.1:0-3292 GCA_049284535.1 Streptosporangiaceae bacterium | reverse complement strand
GGGCTGATCTGCTGAGTATCGCGCTTATCTTCTGGTTATGTACCTTTCGGCCCCTTGCGATTGCGGGGTGATCTGGAAGACGGCGAACTGAGCGGCAGGCCTGATTGCAGGATTAGGACATCTCGTACGTGATGGCCATCCGCCGCACTCCCCCTGTTAGGCCTGCTGGGACGTCGGCCGCCCCCGGCCGTTCTGTCAGACGGTCAGGGGCGGCCGGGGCCTCAGCTTCTTTTCGTGCTTGCCGGGGCTGCTGCCTACCGGCAGGGCTGGCGCGGCCCGGTCAGGTTGGTGTTCGGGAAGTAGATGCCGTTGATGTTGGCTGAGTTATCGGTGGGGCAGAAAGTCCCGGGGTCGTTCTTGTACTCGGCGTTACCGATCCACTTCCCGGCCGTGAGGAACGAGCTCAGGTAGCTGCACGTGTTGTACTGGTTGCACTGCTCGCTGATCGCGCCTTGCGCGTAGGGCTGCATGTCGTTGACGAACGACGCGTTATCGGTGTCGTCGAGGTTCTTGGCGATCCAGCCCAGGCCGAGCCCGTGCATGTAGTTGGCCAGGGTTTCCAGGTAGGTCTCCTCATTGGCCTGCGTGATCGTGAATCCGGTTTTGCCCTCGTTGTTATTGAACGTCTCGTCGAGGTCGGTCTCGACGGCGTCAAAGCCCTTGGCCGAGCATTGCTGCTGGATCATCGCCTCGATGATCGATACCGCCGACGAGGCGTTGATGTTGATGAAGTACTCCTTGTAGCCCGAAAGCTTGTTACCGAGGTCGCCCGCGTTCTTGAGCTGGGCGTAGTAGGTGGTTGAAATGCCCTCCTGGGCGGCGGTGTAGTAGTTGCCCGCGGTGCCGACCTCGATGTAGCAGATGGCGTGGTCGCCGAGGCCGTGCAGGGTGCTGATGGTGCTGGCGGTGTTCTCGATGCCGTCGATGTCGTACAGCTTCGGATTGTCGCCGGGTGAGGTGTCCCCGTTCCAGGCGGTGACCCCCGTGCCCATCTGCGTCGCGTTGTTGGTGTTGAGGGTGCCGTTGAGCATCCATTGCCAGTCCGTGTTCTGGGCCGGCTGATAGACGCTCGGTGCTGCCATGGCTGGTGCCGCCAAGGTGCTGGCCCCTGCGAGTGCGACCGCTGCGACCGCGATAACTGCCCACCAACGTCTCATGTGCGCCACCCCTGCCTGTCTCGCCGGGCCGGAGCCCGGCCTACGGGAAACACTGGACGTAAAATAACATTCAATCCGCTGAGCAGACCAGCGTTTCTTTCAGCGGAATGACATGCTTAGAGCCATGCCGTCAACCACGCAGTCCCCCGAGGGCTCGTCGGTCCACAATGCGGTCGACCGGGCCATGCGGGTCCTGACCTTCCTGGGCGCCCGGCCGCAGGGCGCGAGCCTGCTGGAGATCTCGACGAGCACCGGCATCCCGAAGCCCTCCCTGCACCGGACGCTGACGGCGATGCGCGGCCGCGGCTACGCCAGCCAGCCCGAGCCAGGGGGCCCATACCTGCTCGGCCCAGCGGTGCTGGAGGCGGCCTTCACCTTCCACGCCGGTCTCGACCTCCGACGGCTGCTGCACCCGCTGGCGGCCAAGGTGCGTGATCACTTCCGGCAGACCTGCCACGTGGTCGTGCTCGACGGCGCGCAGGTCACCTACATCGACAAGGTCGAGGCGGACCTCGCCGTCCGACTCACGTCGGTTATCGGCGGCCGTAACCCGGCTCACGCGACCGGGGTCGGGAAGGCGCTGCTTGCTGACGCGCTCCCGGACGCGGGAGCCGTCCGGGACTGGGTGGCCGAGCACGGCCCGCTGGCCCAGCGGACCAGTCACACGCTAACCACCGCGCCAGAGCTGGCCCGCGCGCTTGACGAGGTGCGCCTGAGGGGGTGGGCGCTGGACGATCAGGAAAGCGAGGACGGCCTGGCCTGCGTAGCGGCCCGCGTCCCCCTGGTCTTCGGCCCGCTCACCCCGCCGGTCGCGATCAGCGTCACCGGGCTGCACGAGCCGCTCGTCCGTTATGGCACGCAGCGGGCCGGCCGCGAACTGCTTGACATTGTCAACGCCTTCGAGTTCGGCGCGCACGACGGCGCCCACCCCCCCGGGCTGCCGAGGAGTCCTGAGCCTTCCCGGCTGGCCGGCGGATTGACCGGCGGACCTTGACAACCTCCGCTGCCGGGCTAGGGTGGCCGAGACCTAATCCGAACTCTGTTCGTATATACGAACTGGCCGGGGACTATGGCGTCGAGGACCAACCACAGCGTGGACCGGGCCCTGAGCCTGCTGCGATTGCTGGCGCGCGCGCACCGGCCGGTCCGGTTCGCTGACATCCAGGCTCAGTCCGGCATTCCCAAGGGCACCCTGCACTCCCTGCTGGCCAGCCTGGAAGCGGCCGAGTTCGCCCGCCGCTCGGCGCAGGGATACGAGATCGGCCTGGCCGCCTTCGAGGTCGGCACCGCCGTCCGGGTGCCGGCGTCGCTGCGCGCCGCGGTCACGCCGTTGCTGGACGAGCAGTCGTCGCTCGGCGAGGCCTGCCATTTCGGGATGCTGGACTGCGGCGACGTCGTCTACCTGGACCGGCGCGACTATTCTCACGACGCGCTGCATTACACGCTGCCGGTGGGGAGCAGGAAGCCGGCCTATTCGACCGCACTCGGGAAGGCGATGCTCGCGCTGCAGCCCGACGCCGGGATCGAGGCGCTGTACCCGGGCCGGCTGCCGGTGCTCACCCCGCGCACCCTGACCAGCCGGGCCGAGTTGCTGGCGGTGCTGGCCGGGATACGGGAACGCGGCTACGCCACCGAAAGCGAAGAGTCGACCCCTGGTGTCTGCTGCATCGGGGTGGCCGGCCGGCTCCGCGACGTCAGCTACGGCCTGAGCATCACCGTGCCCGTGGTGCGCATGCGGGAGCCGGAACTGGCGGCGAAGTTCCTGCCTGTGCTCGCGGCGGTGCTGCGCCGCCTGACCGCCGCGCTGACCACGGCGGAATGGTTCGAGCCCGGGGCGCTCACTGTGCGCCGGGCCGGGGAGGTTCGGACATGACCTCAGCACGTTTCCAGGCCGGCTTCACAGGCCGCGTGATCTGCGTCTCGGGCGGCGCCACCGGCATCGGCGCGGCCACACGGACCCTGGAGGCCCCGCCGCACGGGGCTCGGGTCAACGCGGTCAACCCCGGCGTCATTGACACCCCGATGGTGCGGCGGGAAATACTGGCCGCCGCCGAACCGGAGGCACAGCTCAGCAAAGCCCGCCGCCAGCCAGCCGCTCGGCCGCCTCGGGCAGTCGTGGGATGGGAGTCCGGCTG
>JBAPYC010001086.1:0-12370 GCA_049284535.1 Streptosporangiaceae bacterium | reverse complement strand
GCGTTCCTGCAGCGCTCGGCCGAGCTGACGGCCGATCCGGACCGGCGAGCCCAGCGGGCGCTGGCCGCAGCTCAGGCGAGTTCTCAGGCCGGGGCGTTTGAGACGTCGCTGGGGCTCCTGGCCGCGGCGGAGGCGGGGCCACCGGATGAAGTTCGAGGTGCCCAGGTGGACCTTCTGCGCGGGCAGATCGCGTTCGCCTCTGGGATGGGCAGCGATGCTGCGCCGTTGCTGCTGAAGGCAGCCAGACGGTTCGAGCCGTTCGATCTCGACCTGGCCCGGGAGACCTATCTGGACGCCTACCAGGCGGCGCAGATCGCCGGGCATCTGGCGGCTGGCGGCGACCTGGATGAGGTCTCCCGCGCCGCGCGGTCCCTGCCCCCGCCGCCGCAGCCGCCCCGCCCAGCTGACCTGCTGCTGGACGGTCTCACGCTGCTGGTCACCGACGGGCCGACGGTCGCCGCCCCGGTGCTGCGCGAAGCCACCAGCGCCTTCGCCAGCTCCGACGTCCCCGTAGCCCAGCGGCTGCGGTGGAGCTGGATGGTGCCCATGGCGGGAGCCTCGTTGTGGGATTACCAGGGATATAGCCTGGTCGAAGCGCCGGTCCAGCTCGCCCGCGAGGTCGGTGCGCTCGACCGGCTCCCGATGCTGCTGAACCAGCTAGCTGACGCCGCCGTGTGGCGGGGCGATTTCACGGCCGCCGCGTCGCTGATCGCGGAGGCCGACGCGGTCTGCGAGGTTACCGGAGCGCGCGTCCCGCCCTACGGCGCCCTCATGCTGGCCGCGTATCGTGGCCGCGAGGCCGAGGCCGCCCAGCTGATCCAGGCCACCATCGAGCAGGCCGGCGCCGCCGGGCAGGGAGCCGCGGTGACCTGGGCGCACTGGGCCGCCATGAGGCTGTACAACGGTCTGGGCCGCTACGCCAAGGTGCTGGCGGCGGCCCGGCAGATCAGCGAGCATGCACCCCTGCATTCCGCCGTACGGCCGCTGACCGAGCTCATCGAGGCCGCCACACGTACCGGGGACCTGGACATGGCCCGCGATGCTCTCGGCCGGCTGGCGGAATGGACCCGGGTCGGCGGCACCGACTGGGGGCGGGGAATCGAGGCGCGGTGCCGCGCGCTGGTGACCGACGGCAGCGCCGCCGAGCCGCTGTACCAGGAGGCAATCGGGCGGTACAGCGGCACGCCGCTGCGCCCGTCGCTGGCCCGCGCCCGCCTGGTGTACGGGGAGTGGTTGCGCCGTGCGGGGCGTCGCCTTGATGCGCGCGAGCAGTTGC
Organism: Streptosporangiaceae bacterium; assembly: GCA_049284535.1. Classification (GTDB taxonomy): domain Bacteria; phylum Actinomycetota; class Actinomycetes; order Streptosporangiales; family Streptosporangiaceae; genus Palsa-504. The sequence goes on along the minus strand of JBAPYC010001086.1, from coordinate 11,094 downwards.
GCGCCGCCCATCACCTTTTCGAGGTGACCGGCATGGAGGCGTATGCCGAGCGTGCCCGCGGCGAACTGCTGGCGACGGGCGAGAAGGTGCGCAAGCGCAGCCCCGACTCACGCGAGGAGCTCACGCCGCAGGAAGCACAGATCGCCCGGCTCGCCGCCAGCGGCCATACCAACGCGGAGATAGCCGCCCAGTTGTTCCTGTCCGTGCGCACCGTCGAATGGCACCTGCGGAAGGTCTTCACCAAAGTGGAGATCGGCTCCCGCCGGGAGCTACGCGCCGCTCTGGTGCAGCTCGGGCAGGACCGGCCTACGGGCCGGCCCTAGCCGGCCGCGCGGATGAGCTGCTGGCCGCCGTCGATGTCGTAGGTGGCGCCGGTCAGGGCCGTGTTGGTCATGATGTGGACAGCGAGAGCAGCCACGTCGCCCGGCTCGACCACGCGGCCGATCGGGAGCGTGGCGCGGAGCTGAGCCCGGCGCGCTTCGAGGTCATCGCCGAGCAGGGACGCGGACAGCGGGGTGTCGACGAAGCCGGGGGCGATCAGGTTGACCCGGACCGGCGCGATCTCGACCGCGAGGTTGGCAATCAGGGCAGGCATCGCGGCGGTGGCCGCCGCGATGAACGACATCCCGGGCCCCCGGCTGCGGCCCGCGGTGCCGCCCATGAACAGCAGCGTGCCGCCGGGCCGCACCCGGCCGGCGGACAGCTGGGCCACCTCAATGGCCAGCCACTGGTGAGCGTCGAAGGCACGGTGCGTCCGCTCGCGGTCCAGCTCGGCCAGGGGCGCGTAGTACGGGCCGGGCCCGGTGACCATCACGTGGTCGACCGGCGTGGGCAGCCCGGCGAAGAACCGCTCGAGCGCGGCCGGGTCGGTAGCGTCCAGGGCCGCGGTGCCGCCGGCGCCGACTTCGGCCGCAGCCTGCCGCAGCCGGTCCGGGCGCCGGGCGGCCAGGATGACCTCGGCCCCCTCAGCACGGGCCCGGCGGGCGGTCTCCAGCCCGATGCCCGCGCTGCCGCCGATGATGACGACGGTCTGGCCGAGCAGTTCCGGCTCACGCCGGGTGACAGTGGTATGAGGTGCAGTGCTCATGGCAGTCCTCCAGTGACTGGCGCCGGCGGCGTAGCGGACCAGGCTTCCTGCCAGCGCTCGACGGTGGTTACGCCACCAACGATCGCGCCGTCCGCTGCCGTTCGCGCCCGCAGCGACCACTGGTCTCCCTGGTAGCCGCCCGCGCCAGGACCCGCGTTTCCACGGGCGCGACGGGTCCATCGGGACTGGGACTGTGGAAGCGAGCACAGACCCTGATCAAGGAGGCCGCCATGGCCACGATCCATCTTCACCAGACGACCACCGCGACGCCCGAGCAGTTCCTGGCCGGGCTCACCGACTTCGGGCCGGGCCGCTCGAAGATCTTCCCCAACAGCGCCGACGGCTATCTCAAGGTGCACGACCTGGGCCCCCACCAGGCCGACGTCACCGAGGGCTCGAACGGCGTCTGGGAACGCCTGCACTACGACTGGTCCGACCCCCGCCGCATCACGATGACCACTACCGACTCCAACTTGTGGGGACGCCGTTCGGGCCACACCTACACCCTCACGCCGCGGCCCGGCGGGACCACGGACGTGGACGCCGTCGTGGTCCGCCAGGGCAAGAACCTCAAGGGACGGCTGTTCGAGATCCTGCTGGCGACCGGCGGCAAGCATGTCCTGGGCAAGGCGCTGGCCACCACCGTCAAGGCCATCGAAGCCCGGAACTACCAGCCGAGGCAGGCCCAGTCATGAACCAGGCCGGGAACCTCACCTACGACGTGTTCGTCAACGACCCGCCGCCACCAAACGGTTTTCTTCCGAACGGAGAGCCGAAGCGGTTCTCTCCCACGGCCAGCACGCTGATCTACGGCAGCCAGGACGCGGTACTCACCGACCCCGGGCTGACCGAAGATCAGGCGCGCGTGCTCGGTGACTGGGTCGCCGGGAAGGGCCGGAAACTGACCGACATCTTCATCACTCATGGCCACGGCGATCACTGGTTCGCCGCCGGGGTGCTGGCCGAACGGTTCGGCGCGCGGGTCGTCGCGTCCGCGGGCACGATCGCGCAGATGCACGCCGGCGTGGCCACCCGGCCGATGCTCTGGGACAAGCTGTACCCGGGGCTGATCCCGCCGTCGCCGGTCACCGCGGTGACGGTCCCCGATGACCGCTTCACGCTCGAGGGACACGACCTGGTCATCGTCGAGGTCGGCCACGCCGACAGCGACGGTGCCAGCGTCCTGCACGTCCCGGATCTGCGGCTGGTCGTCGCAGGCGACGCCATCTACAACGGGGTCCACATGTACCTCGCCCAGAGCGCGGTCGGCGGCTTCGGGCCCTGGCGGGACGCGATCGGCAAGATCGAGGCGCTCGACCCCCGGCACATCGTGGCCGGTCACCAGAACAGCCAGCTCGACGACGACGCCACCCGGACGATCGGCCAGACCCGGCAGTACCTCGACGACGCCGACGAGCTGCTGCGGACCGAGGACAGCGCGGTCGGCTTCTTCAACGCCAAGATCGCGAGGTACCCGGACCATCTCGGGCAGATGATCCTGTGGGTAAGTGCCAGAGCGCTGTACGGCGTCCGCGAGCACCCCGAGGAGAACCCGGCCCAGATCACCCTCAACTCCTGGCTCTGACCCACGCCAAGGTTCTGGCCGCCGCGGAACCTCATATCCGGATAAGAATGCTGCCGTCGACCACCTGCACGTCGTGTACGTCGAGCGGCTGAGGCGCCGGACCGCTGACCACGGCGCCGGTGGTGATGTCGAACTCAGAGCCGTGGCACTGGCACATGATCGTCGTCCCGGTGAGCAGTCCTCCGGATAGCGGGCACGAGTTTCCGGCGCACGTGCAGAGATCGTTGAACGCGTACAGCTGGCCGCCGGCCCGTGCGACGGCGATACGTAGCTTTCGGTCGCTGAGGTAGAACGGAACAACGAAGCCGTCGGGGATCCCGTCATCTGGCCCGACCGTCCTGTGGGCGTGAGTGGTCAGCTCGGTCATGGTGTATTGCTCCTTGTCCTGGGTCCGGTAGCTCGGGGCTTCGGCGCTCAGAGCTCGATGTTCCGCTCCCACTGCCAGATCTGGGGGGTGCCTGGCTCGTGGGTCTCGACGAAGTCGATGACGAACTGGCGCAGCTCGATCAGGGCGTCGTTGCTGGTCTGGTCGTCGAAGAACAGGTCGGCCTCGGTTCCCTCGAGGGGGACGAAGGGCACGTAGGGCGGGGTGGCCCAGAAGATGAAGTAGAAGTGCAGCATCGATCCGATGGTCCCGGTGTTGGGCAGGAACCGGTGCAGGGCCTGGGTGTCGAAGCTGTCGGTGGGATCGGGGATGGTGGCGGCCTGCAGGCAGGGCGGGAAGTTGGCGACGAAGGTGAGGACCGGGTTGGCGCTGCGGTACAGGCGGCTGGTGCCGTGCGCGGTGATGCGGTAGATGAGGCTGTGCAGGACCCGTTTGAGGGCGTCCTTGGAGTCCATCGCGGGCAGGCCGCGGACGTTGCCGCCATCGGTGTCACCGGATTCCGCGATCCACCTGCCGAGCTGCCGGTCGCGCTGCACGTCCTGGTCGGCCGGGTAGGCGTGGTCGACGTAGGTGTCGACGTAGCGGCCGGTGGCCGCCCAGATGGCGAGCAGGTCGCCGGCGATGGGGAACTGATCCCAGGGCTCGCTGACGGTGAAGTCGGACTCGGACAAGCCGAGCCGTTCCAGCTGGGTCACCGGATCGTCGTCGAAGAACCCGCGTCCGGCGGCGTAGCGGTCGATCAGCTCGAGGAACTGCCGGCCGGTGGCGATCGAGGTGGGCGGCGCGGCAGCGCTCCACTGCAGGAGCAGGACGTCGTCGAACGGGATCAGGAAGCTCGACTGCGGCTCGAGCAGCCTGCGGGCCGGGTGGTCGGCCGGGAGGGTCTGGAACATCGTCATCAGCATCGCGGCGGTGACGATGTGCCACTGGTAGACGTGACCGAGCCAGATGCCGTAGACGGTGACCGAGACCTTGGCCGCCTGGAGGGCGTAGAGCCAGGCGGCGGGGGTGGCCGGGCCGTGCCGGCTGAAGATCTTCGGCTGGCCGCCGCCGCCGGCGACGCGGATGAGCTCCGGAGTCAGGGTCCTGGTCACCGCGTCCTGCACCAGGACGGTCACGGTGCTCGGCGTGAAGCGCGGCGCGCCGTCGACGGTCTGGGCGTCCAGCCTCTCATAGATCCGCAGGTCGATGACGTACAGCAGGCCCGCCTGGGCGGCCTCGTCCAGCGCCGGGGTCCAGGCGGCGCCGAACAGGTCCCGCCATGGTCCCGCGTCGGCGCTGCGCACTTTCCGGGTCAGGAACAGGTTGTAGGACCGGCCGTAGCCCGCGATGGTCGGGAAGAATGCCTCGGTTGCCTTCTCCGGCTGCGTCACGTCCACAGTCGCGGCCCACTCGTCCAGGTGCGGCAGGCCAAGGCTGTAGACGTCGGGAAGCGTGGTCCAGGACATCGACCACTGCCGGGGATCGTCGAGCGAGACGGTGGTGAGGTCGTGCGGGGGCTTCTCGTCGTCCCGCTCGTCGAGCTTGCCGGCGGCCAGGCTGGCGCCGATTTCCGGCGGGTTGCGGCGCAGCAGGCCGTGCAGGCGCTCCCGCCCGCGGGCCCGCTTGGCGTCGGGCGTTTCGTTGCCATACAGGAAGGTGTAGGCGCGGGCGGTCGTGCCGCGGATCGTGTACGACCGGGACAGGCCCTGGAGCGCCTGCTCGTACTGCTTGGTCTTGACGCCGAGCCGGACCAGCGTGTCGGCCATCCCGGGGAGGTCCACGGGGACGGCGGGCACGTTGCCGAAGCCGAGCTTGCGCAGGGGCAGGTGATGGAGTGAGTGCTTCCCAGGCATGATCTTTCCTTTCCCTTCGGGCCCGGTTCAGTACGGATATTCGGGGATGAGGTCGGCAGGGGTGGCGTCGAGGCGGAGCTCGCCGGGGGCGCCGGCGGGGACAGCCAGCCGTCGCGGCATGACCGGGGCGGTGCGCTGGTAGCCGGAGCCCACGGGCGGCCTGGCGTCCGGTTCTCCCTGGTTGGGCCACAGGGACATGGCCCGTTCGGCCAGAGCAGTGATGGTCAGGGAGGGATTGACGCCGGGGTTGGCGGGCATGACGCTGCCGTCCATGACGTGCAGGCCGGGCTGGCCGAACACGCGCAGGTAGGGGTCGACGGCGCCGCTGGCGGAGCTGTCCCCGATGGGGATGCCGCCGACGAAGTGGGCTGAGGCGCCGCGGTTGATGATCTCGAAGAGCAGGGCGCCTTCGCGGCTGCCCATCGTCTCGGCCAGCCGGCCGACGAACTTCTCGACCACCGGGATGTGCACCGCGGGTGCCGCTCCCGCGCCACGCCGGCTCCGCAGCCGGCCGTCGTCCCAGTACAGCTCGATCGAGGTGTCCGTGGTCTGCGAGCACAACATGATGACGGTCCGCTCGGACCAGTGCCGCGCGTCGTCGTACCCCAGGACCCGGGCCGGGTGCTCGGCCAGGTCCTTGATGAACGAGGTCGTGGGGTGCTTTTGCGCGCCGTCGCGGTGCTCGTTCACCAGGTACGCGAACAGGTCGCTGCCCACCCCCCAGAAAACCGGCTCGATGCTGGTCACCGGGTCCGGCCACACCCCGCAGGTGATCGACACCGACCCCGGCGTGAGCCGGATCTTGTCCGGGTCCCGCTCCCACTCCTCGTGGGTCCTGGTGATGGCCAGGAGCTGTTCGGAGTTGGTCCGGGCTCGCTGGCCGAGCTGGCCCGACAGGCCGGTCAGGCGCCCGGTGTGCCGCATGTGGTGCAGGAGCTTGGCCGAGCCGTAGGCGTGGGCGGCGACGATGACCTGCCCGGCGGTGTAGGCGTGGCGGTGGAGATGCTCCGCCCGCTGGGCCCAGCCGGGATGGCGGGTACGGACCTCAAAGCCGCCTCCCTCGAGCGGTGCGAGGTCATACACCTCGTGCAGCTCGTGCACCTGGGCGCCGAGCCTCTCGGCGAGGTAGAGGTAGTTGGTGGTCAGCTTGTTCTTGGCGTTGTGCCCGCAGCCGTTGTTGCAGTTCCCGCACGAGATGCATCCGGTCCGCCGGGGCCCGGCGCCGCCGAAGTACGGGTCGTCAGCCTCGGCGCCGGGACGGCCAAAGTAGACACCTACCGGGGTTTTGTTGAACGTCTCGCCCCGGCCCATCTCGGTGGCGACCTGGTGCATGTACCGGTCCACGTCGGTGGGCAGGTACGGGTAGCGCACGGCGCCGAGCATCCGCCTGGCCTGGTCCAGGTACGGCGCCAGCTCGCCGGCCCAGTCGGTGATGCCCGCCCATTCGGGCGCGTCGAAGAACTTGCGCGGCGGGACGTACAGGGTGTTGCCGTAGACGTGCGAGCCGCCGCCGACCCCCGCCCCGCACAGCACGAGCACGTCGTCGAGGTACTCGATCCGCTGGACGCCGTACAGCTCGGCGGCGGGAAACCACAAGAACCCCGGCAGGTCCCACTGGGTCTTCGGGATGTCCTCATCGCGCCAGCGCCGGCCCGATTCCATCACGCCGACCCGGTAGCCCTTTTCCGCGGCCCGCAGCGCGGCGACACTCCCGCCGAACCCCGAGCCGATAATCAGCACGTCATAATCGAAGCCCGTCATGAGCCCTGTCCTTCCTGATCGCCCGCGAGCCAGCGCAGCGCGGACAGCGACGGCACGAAGAAGTACTCGCCGCCGCGCAGCACGTTGAAGGTCTCGATGCCGTGGATGCGCCGCCGCACGGGCTCTTGCGGGATGGTGAATACCGCGCCGTCCTGCTGCAGGCCGGTGTTGGGATCGCGTTCGGCGCCCAGGCTCATGAAGTTGCCGTTGTTGATCCACTCTTGCTGGAGGAATTCCAGGGTGGCCATGGCCTTGGCGCTGAGGAAGATGAAGTACAGCCCGCGGGGGGTCTCGTCGTCCTGGGGCGAGATCGCATCTTGGTCATACGGCGCCCCGTAGGTGGTGCTGCGCCGGATGATGCGGTGGATGTTGACGTCGGTGAGGATCGCCAGCTTGGTGTCGCGGGGGTTCATCCGCCGCATGTGCGAGCCCAGCGGCACCTGCCGGCCGTCCGGGTCGGCGGCGTAGCTGAAGTCGTTGTTGCGCCGCGGGTCCGCGCCGAGCCCGGGGTCGTCGTGTTCGGGCGCGAGCGTGAGCGGCGCGCCGGAGCGCCAGCGGCCCACCAGCTTGGCCGCGAGCAGCTCCCGGTCCTGCTGCGTGTGGGCGTGCTCGCGCAGGAAGCGGTTGAACGTCCCGACCCGCGACTGGTACTTCCGCAGCCCGGCGAACGTGCCGTTGCGTCCCAGCACATCGGGCTGCGGCATCGGCAGCGGCGGGCCGGCCTCGCCGGGATAGCCGAGGATGAACTCCCCGGCCTTGATCGCCGGCCCCTGGCCCGGCAGCGGATCTACGCCACAGCCCTCAATAGCGGGCTGGCCGATCGAATCCTTGTAGCCGAGCGGGTTGAGGTCACCCGGCTGGGCGCCGAAGTCCTGCGTTACCAGCACGGACAGGCCATCAAATCCCTCGTACTGGCGCCGCGCCATCTCCATGGTCTCGCGCCATGCCGGTTCCGAATCGCTGAACACGCTGACCCCGATATGGATCAGCCCGGTCCCGAACGGCGCGTCCCAGTGCTCGGGGTCGTTGTCCCCGCCGTCCAGAAGCTGCCCGGCCCGCGCGGCCATCCCCGCCCGGAACGCCTCCGGGAAACTCGCCAGCGAGTCCTGCGGCACGCCCAGCGCCACCAGCCCGGCGTAGCTGATCGCGACCGAGACCCAGGGCTGGCAGGCCTGCCACCAGTCGGCGGCCGAATCAACATGGGGAGCCAGCCGCCGCAAGAACGCGCGCCCGGCCTGCGCATCCGCGACGTGCAGCATGACGTGCGTGCCGTAGTACGGTTCCGGCCGGTAGCGCAGCACCGTCGCCTGGATGTCGTCGAGCTCGACGGTGACGGGGGCGCGCGGAAGGGCAGCGCCGAGCCGGTCGATGAGTGTCATGACGTTTTCTCCCGGAATGAGATGAATCGGTTCACCGGGGCCGCCTGCGGAACTGACACCGCAGGCGGCCCCGGTAACCGGGCTAGTCGCCGACCTTGTCCAGGAACTCGTCCACCGCCTGGCCGATGCGCCTCAGCCGCCGCGTCTCGGCCACCGTCAGATCGTTGGCGACGTACCAGCCCTCCGCCGTGACCTGGTACTTGGCGAGGTAGTCCTTGGCCTGCGGGCTGCGGATCCCGGGCCAGCCCTCCCAGGCGGAGTCGATGATGTCCAGGAAGTCGGGGATCTTCGTCGCGAAGTCGTCGATGTAGGCGTCCCAGTCACCGTCGTAGGCGGTGGCGAAGAGCATCCTGGTGTCGTTGTCCAGGAACACGAAGCGCATGTCGTGGACGCTGCCGACCGCGTCCGCGCCGGCCAGGTTGCCGCCGAACAGCCGCAGGAACGCGCGCAGCCGCTGGGCCCCGCCGGGCGCGAAGGGGACAATGATGGTCAGCTCCGAGACCTTGCCCAGCCGGCTCCCGACCCGGCCGGCGCTCTCCACCGGCGGGGGCGGGGCCTGTGCCGCCTGCGACGTCAGCTCGTGGAGCACGTTCTCCAGCGCCTTCTTGCCCACCTCCGGCGCGTCGGCGAACAGCTCCCGCAACTGGTTGATCTTCTCCTCGGCGGATTCGGTCGCCGTCGATGTTTCAGTTGTCATGTCAGCCTTTTCCTTTCGGTTTTCCTTGGCAGTTCTCTGCGCGTTTCAGGCGAAGCTGTCGGCCTCTTCGATCGCATGGGCGAAGTCGAGCGGTGCCTCTTGGGGCAGGTTGTGGCCGATGCCGCCGGTGAGTGTCCGGTGCAGGTACTTGCCTGTGAACCGCGCGGCGTAGTCGGCGGGATCAGGGTGTGGCGCACCGTTCGCGTCGCCCTCGAGCGTGATCGTCGGCACGGAGATGGCCGGGAATGCCGCGAGCCGCTGCTCGAGTACGTCGAACCGCGGTTCGCCGGCGGCGATGCCCAGTCGCCACCGGTAATTGTGGATGACGATGGCGACGTGGTCGGGATTGTCAAACGCGGCCGCGCTGCGCTCGAACGTGGCATCGTCGAAGCGCCACGCCGGCGACGCGGTGTGCCAGATGAGCCGGGCGAAGTCACGGCGATATGCCTCGTAGCCGGCCCGGCCGCGCTCGGTCGCGAAGTAGTACTGGTACCACCAGGCCTGCTCGGCGGCCGGCGGCAACGGCGCCTCGCCAGCCGCCTGGCTGCCGATCAGGTACCCGCTCACCGACACCATCGCCCGGCAGCGCTCCGGCCAGAGCGCGGCCATGACGTTGGCCGTCCGCGCACCCCAGTCGAAGCCGCCCACGATCGCCTGGTCGACGCCGAGAGCGTCCAGCAACGCGATCGCATCGACGGCCAGCACGCACTGCTGCCCGTTACGGGGCGCATCACCGGAAAGGAACCGTGTCGCGCCGTGCCCCCGGAGGTAAGGGACGAGTACGCGGTACCCGGCCGCGGCGAGCGGGGGCGCGACGTCGGCGTAGCTGTGGATGTCGTAGGGCCATCCGTGCAGCAGCAGCACGACCCGGCCCCCGGGCGGCCCGACGTCGACGTAGCCGACGTCGAGCGTGCCCGCGGCGATCCGCTGCACCGGGCCGAACGCCTTCGCGTCACCCGCGGCTGCCTCTCCAGCCAGCGCGCTCATGTGGTGGCCTTGACCGCGCGGACGATGACCGCGGCTACCTCCGCGGGATGCGTGGCCGGGACCGCGTGCGAGGAGTCGATCTCGGTGATCTCGCTTCCCGCTCGTTTAGCCATGTCACGTTCGGCGTTCGGGTGGATGGCGTGATCGGCGGTGGCGACGACCGCCCAGGATGGCAGCCGCTGCCAGGCCGGGGTGCCGGTGACGGCGGTCGCGAACGCGGCAAGCGACGCCGGCCGCTGCGTGCGCGCCAGCGTGTCAGCCACATCTGCGGGCGCCTCAGCGCACACCGCGTCGTGGAACAGCGTGGCGTCGACGTAGGTGTCGGTCGCCTGCTCGCCGCGGTCGTCGGTGTAGGTGAAGGTGCGCAGCGCGGCCGACAGCGGCACGTCGGGGTAGCGGGCGTTGATCGCCCCTAGGGTCTCGCCCGCCTCGGAGGCGTAGGCGGCCACGTACACCAGCCCGGCGACGTTGCTCGCGTCGCTGCCGGTCTGGCTGATGACGGCGCCGGCGTAGGAGTGGGCGGCCAGGACGACCGGGCGGCCGAGCGCCTCGACGAAGCCGGTGAGGTATGCGGCGTCGACGCCGACGCCTCGCAGCAGGTTGGGCGGCGCCACGACGTCGAGGCCGGCCGCCTTGAGCTCGGCGATGACGCCGTTCCAGCTCGAGGCGTCGACGAATGCGCCGTGGACCAGTACGACGGTCGGCGTGGTGCCGGTGTGAGTGCTGTCAGACATGTCCTGCTCCTTATGAGCTCGGGATTGAATCGGGAGGCAACGCCGGCGACGGCGGGTGTGTCATCCGGCGGCCCAGAACGCGCAGTGGTGCGCGGCGGCGAAGTCGGTCTCAACCTGCGGCTGCGGCGGCACGAGCGACAGCACCTTCGCCCCGTCGCTGAACGACGGCCAAGGCAGCGCGCGCGATGACGGGTTGCCGCTCGCGGCGAAGTTCGCCCAGGCGGCCCGCATCTTGGCGGCGAGCGCCTGCTGGTCGGCGGCCAGGACGGCCGGGAACGGCGCGTTGGGCTGATCGAACAGGTACGGGAGCTCTGTCCCGTGCGTCGCCAGGCCCAGCGATTTACCCACGATGTTCACCGGCGCGTTGTCGTCGTTGAACTGGTAGGCATACGTCGGAAGGCCCCGCGCGGCGGTCCAGCGGTCGACCTGCAGGGCCGGGCACGCGAAGCTCGCGTCCGAGACGAGCAGGCTGAAGGCGACAACAGCCGATGGGTAGGCGCTGAGCGGGTACTCATTCGCGATCGCCGTGGCCCGCGTGTCCGACACGCCCAGGGCGTGGGCGATGTCGGTCTGGTAGTTCGCGCTGCTGGTGAGTGGCGCAGCCAGCGGTATGTTCGTCCCCTGGCTCACGGTCAGGCCGAGGC
>JBAPYC010001085.1:0-1737 GCA_049284535.1 Streptosporangiaceae bacterium | reverse complement strand
CTCACGAGCTGGGCGCGGCACGGATTCAATGAAAGTGGCGTTCTACAGAATCTATTGCGCAGAGATCCGCATTCATTGAATTTCTGGCGGCCGTAAGGCAACAACGCTGCGGCCGTCCCTAGCAAGGCACGGCAGCAGCCTCACAACCGGATAGTGCTCAGCCGCTGTGGGCACCCAGCGCGACCAGCGCCTGATACCGCCTGCCACCTTCGCCCCGCCGCAACACCTGGCGGCTCCTTCCCGCTTCAGGGGAAGCTGACCTCGACGTCCAGGCCGCCACCGGAACGGGGCCGCACGCTGACCGTGGCGTGGTGCGCGTTAGCGATGGCCTGGACGATGGCCAGGCCCAGGCCGTGCCCGCCAGACCCGCCGTGCGCCCCGGCGCCGCCGGTCCGGTCGGCTCCGAGCCGCTGGAAGGGCTGGAACAACCGCTCCATTTCACCGGGCACGACCAGCGGCCCGGCGTTGCCGACTGAGAGCACCGCCCGGCCATCGATGGTCGTGGTCGCGATCTTGACCCGGCCGCCATCAATGTTGTGCTGCAGCGCGTTGTCCACGAGGTTCGCCACCAGGCTCAGGGCCAGGTTCGGGTCACCGGCGGTCCGGGCGGTATCGAGCGCCGTCTCGACGGCTAGGCCCCGGCGGTCGGCCTCGGCCTGCCGGCCGGCCATCACCTTCCCGGCCAGCTCGGCCAGGTCGAAGGGCTCCCGGTGGTCCAGTCCGCGCTCGCTGGAGGCCAGCGTGAGCAGCGCGTCGATCAGCCGCTCCTGGGCCTGGCCCAGGACCAGCACCTCCTGACAGGTGGCGCGCAGCGACTGCGCGCTGGCGTCCGGGTCGGCCAGGCTCACCTGGAGCAGGGTCCGCTCGGCCGCCAGCGGGGTGCGCAGCTCATGCGAGGCGTTGGCCACGAACCGCCGCTGCGACTCAAAGGACGCCTCCAGCCGCCCGAACAACTCGTCCAGGGTTTTCCCGAGATCGGCGAACTCGTCGTCACGGCGCCCCAGAGCCACCCGCCGGCCCAGGTTGCTGGCGGAGATGTCCTGGGCCGTGACGGTGATCGTGCGCAGCGGCCGCAGGAACCGGCCGGAAATGAGCCAGCCCACCGCGAGCGACAAGATGACCAGCGCAGCCAGGATCAGGGCGGCCCGCAAGATCTGCATCTGGGTCGCGTCGTGGCCCTGGGCCAGCATCGAGGGCGTGGCCCCGATGGACGTGGAGCCGTGAATGGTGAGCACCGGCACGGCCAGCACGGCCACGCCACAGGCACCGAAGAAGCCGGCGTAGAGCAGGGCCAGCTGCATCCGCAGGGTGCGCCGCGGCAGGCGGATCGCCATCATGAGCCTCCGATCTGGTATCCGGCCTCGCGGACGGTGCGGATGACAGGCGGCTCACCGAGCTTGGCCCGCAGCCGTCCCATGGTCGTCTTGACCGTGGTGGTGAACGGGTCGGCGGCCTCGTCCCACACCCGTTCCAGCAGTTCCTCAGCCGAGACCACCTGGCCGGCCGAGGCCAGCAGGCACTCCAGCACGGCGAACTCCTTCGGGCTCAGATCCAGCCGCCGGCCGGCCCGCACCGCCACCCGGCGGGCCGGGTCCAGGCTGAGCTCGCCGCTGGACAGGATGGGCGGCAGCGGCGCGGCGCTGCGGCGCCCTAGCGCCCGGATCCGCGCGGTGAGCTCGGCGAAGTCGAACGGCTTGGGCAGGTAGTCGTCCGCCCCCAGCCCCAGGCCCTCCACCC
>JBAPYC010001084.1:0-3364 GCA_049284535.1 Streptosporangiaceae bacterium | reverse complement strand
GAGCAGGCCAGAACCCTGAACAGGATGGAGACCAAGATCGACGCCGGCCTGCAGAGTGCCTACAGGCAGGGCCTGATCTACCTCCAGGACGCCCTTAGCGAGACGGACGCGCCCCGCCGCCGCGAGTACTTGCAGAAGGCCGAGTCCCGGCTCGTCGAAGCGGTCACGAATTTCGAGACTGTCGACCCGATGCGGAGCGCCTGGGCGGCCGTTTACCTAACCATGATCTCCCGGATCAACGACAATCCGGTTGGCGCGGGCCGCTGGGCTCTCCGCGCATACCGGGCTGCAGTGAGCGGAGTGCAGCAGCAGTGCGACATGACCAACCGCAGCATCGACACCCAACTCGGCAAGCGGCTGAAGGTGACCGGGAAAGGCGCATCCGCGGTCGGAGGATTCGCCGCGGGTGTTTTCTGGCCCGCGGGAGTACCAGCCCTGGCCGGGATAACCATGTACCGGAAGCGGCGTATAAGGGAAGGCCGTATCGCTTTGGCCGAGCTCGACCAGTTCAGCGACCAACTGCGTGACGTGGCCGTGCAACTGACCGGCCAGCGTGTTCCGGGATACTTTCTCGAGTTCAACGACAGCACTGGCAAATTCACCTATAGCAGGCCCATCGTCGCCGATGCCGGGCCTGCTGCTCTCGAGTAGCGGCGGCACAGGCTAGGAACCGTTCTGGTCAGCGTCTCCAAGTGTCCGCCCTCAAGACAGCCGAATGGCATATCACAAGAAATAAGAATTCCCGGGCGCTTCAAGCGATGTCGAAGGCTCACAATGCAGAGGGGCCAAGGTCAGGCACACCCCGGCTCTATTCCGCAACTAAACAGGCAGCAGAACAGAACAAACCGCAAGGCACGGCTGGAGGGACACCCGGAACCACCCCGGCCCGCAGGAACCTCGGTTAAAGGTTTCCTCCAGACGCCAATCCTACTTTTACCCAGGGCGACGAAACTCGCCGCATTTATGACGGCGAAAACTGCAACGAAGGCACGCCAACCGCAATCAGCATGGCGGAAGGTGAACTCTTCTACCTGCCCGCGTGACCGTTCTTCTTGATTACGCAGGTGCCCCAGCTGGGCGTAGTGCGGACCAACCCTTCGTCGCGGAGCTGGTGCACTGTCTTGCGGATGGTGACGGGGGCGAGGCCGAACTCTTGCTGCAGTGCCCGTTCGCCGGGTAGCCGGCTGGTGATTTCACCTGAGGCGATCCGGGAGCGCAGGATGGCCGCGAGCTGGATCCACGGTGGTCGGCCGCGTCCCCGTCGATCATAGCCGCCACACCATCTATCCAGGCGGAACACCTCTTAGCCGCTCGGCGCTATAGCGTAGTGAACCTTTCGCGATCACGGACGACGAGGGGTTAGCGCCAGTAGACGGCCTTGGCCCAGATGGTGGTCAGGGCCTCCAGGGCGCGGACGTCGTCGAACGGGACGTCCTTCTCCCCGCCCTGGCCGAGCCAGATGTAGCAGAAGTGCTCCAGCATGGCCGACAGGGCCGAGGCGGTCATTACCGGGTCGATGCCCGGGCAGTAACCCTCGGCCTGGGCGGCCCGGACGGCGCCGGCGATCCGGGCGATCGCCTCACCGCGCAGCTCGAGCCACCGGTCCCGGAAGTGGCCCTCGACCATGCCCGCCTGGAAGATGCCGATGAGCTCGCCGCGGCGCTTGGCGTAGGTGTGCCAGAAGCCGGCCACGGCCTCACGCAGCGCCTCTTCCCCGGACAGGCCGGAGCGGTACGGCAGCACCGCCATCTGGGTCGCTTCGGCGTGGAACTCCTCGGCCAGGGCGATGAGCAGGTCGGCCTTGGTGTCGTAGTAGTTGTAGAACGACGCCACTGAGCGGCCCGCCTCGGCGGCGATGTCGCTGATCTTGGCGTTGAGGTAGCCGTCCCGGGCGAACACCACCCGGGCCGCCTCGCGGAAGGCCTCATCCGTCCGGCGGCCCTTGGGTGTCGCCTTTTCCGGCCTGGCGGCCGCCGGCGAAAGCAACCGGCTAGACCGGCACGCCGGTGCGGTCGGCCGCGGTCTTGGGCTGGTGCCGGATGTCGCCGGGCTGGCCCATCTCCCGCAGCCAGCAGGCGAACTCGAGCAAGATGCCGTCCGGGTCCTGGAAGTAGAACGAGCGGACGAAAACGCCGGGGTGCATTTCCTTGGCCCGGCCGGTCGGGCTGTCATCGTGGTCGATGACCGGGCTGACCTCCACGCCCTTGCCCTTGAGCTTGGAGTGGTACTCGAGGAACTTCTCCTCGGGCACGTTGAACGCCACATGGTTCATCGACCCGACCGCGCTGGTCCACTCGCCCATGCCGGGCTTGGTGATTGGGTTAGAGACGCCGGGAACCGAGTCCGGGGCGTCCGGGAACCAGAAGAACGCGAGCGTGTTGCCGCCGCCCATGTCGAAGAAGAAGTGCTGGCCCGAGTTGCGCGGGAGATCGATCGTCTTGACTAGGCGCATGCCGAGCACCTGGGTGTAGAAATCCACGGTCTGCTGCATGTCCGAGCAGACCAGCGCCAGGTGGTTGACGCCGGCGATTGCGAACTCCTCGTTCTGCCACTCCATGAACGTTCCTCCTCCGGTCGAGCGATCAGATCTAAATCTAAACTCAGATTCAGATTTGCGCTAGAGGGTGGGATGCCGTAACCGAGGGACACGGGCGGTCTAGTGACTCAGCGCGGGGATTCGCTGCGCCCGGCAACGCTATGAATGCCGGGCGCCAGCGCGTTGGAACGCTCTGAAACCCGGGTTTCATGCCGGCGGAAGGGCGATCGCGGGACGGCGGCAGGCGGGAAGCGCATATCTTTTCTGCTATGCAGAAACGCGTTTCTCCAGGCGGGTGGACGGCGACGGAATCGTCCGGGCCAGCGGGGACGGGCGGATCGTCCGGGCCAGCGGGGGCGGGCGGATCGGCGGCGCCGGCGGGGGCGGCCGGTTCGGCGGCGCCGGCGTACCCGATCGCGTCGGTGGACAACGCGCTGCGGCTGCTCATGCTGTTCCGTGACCAGCCGCGGGTGCGGCTGTCGGAGGCCAGCGAGTACCTGGGGGTCGCGCACTCCACCGCGCACCGGCTGATGGCCATGCTGGCCTACCACGGCTTCGTTCGGCAGGAGCCCGAGTCCCGCGCCTACACGGCTGGGCCGGCGCTGGTGGAGATCGGCCTGGCCGCGGTGCGGGAACTGGACATCCGGCTGCACGCCCGGCCGGTGCTTGAGCAGCTGGCCAATGCGCTGGGCGAGACCGTGCACCTGGCCGTGCTGGAGGGGGGCAACGTGCGGTACCTGGACGCGGTGGAGAGCCCGCGGGCGCTGCGGGTGGCGTCGCGGACCGGCACCGCCCTGGCGGCCAACTGCACCGCGTCGGGCAAGGCGC
>JBAPYC010001083.1:0-6936 GCA_049284535.1 Streptosporangiaceae bacterium | reverse complement strand
GCCGGCCGGATGCGGGCCGCCGCCCGCGGTGGCCGTCAGCTCGTCGGCGTCCGCGAGCGCCAGCCTGATCACGACGTCCAGCGGATAGCCGGCCCCGCCGCGGAACAGGGCGTCGTAGCGGTCGGCGCCCAGGGTGTCGCGGGCCAGCTTGGCCGCCTGGGCGTGGAATTCCTCCAGGATGGCGTTGCCGCCGAGCCGGGTTCCGGCCCGCTCCCAGAGCGTGTCCGCCGCGCCAAGCAGCCAGGCGGTGCGCTCGCAGCGCTGCTGCCGGGCGGCCAGCATGCCCAGCTCCTCCAGGCAGTAAGCCATGCCCACGGTGTCGCCCAGCTCGTGCTTCATGGTCAGGGACGCACACGCCGCGGCGGCACTGGCCTCGTCCTCGCCCTGCAGGAACAGGGCGAGCGCGGTGATGACCTGCAGGTAGCCGCGTGCCCACCGCTCCTGGCTGTCGCCCAGCCGGGCCAGGCCCTGGGCGCACCGGTCGATGGCCTGACTCAGCTCGCCGCCGAGCAGGTGCAGATAGCCCAGGTGAATGTCGAGAGATACCAGGCCGGGAAAGTAGTCCAGGGCGCCGAGGCATTCCGCGGCCTGCGTCCCCGCGGCCGCCGCCTCTGGGTGCCGCCCGCAGAAGGCGAGGGCCAGGCACAGGTAGGAGTGACCGAGCGCGCAGGCCAGGTCCTCGCCGTGCTCAGCCGCCATCGGGATGCACGCCTGCAGGTCGGCGATGGCCTCGGCCAGCTCCCCCTGCAAGGTGGCCAGCGTGCCGCGGGTCATCAGCAGCCAGGACCGCTGCGCCGACGGCGCGGCGAAGAGCACCAGGATCTTGCCCAGCCAGTACCGTCCCTCGCGCAGCAGGCCGGAGATCTCCCAGTAGGCGCGCAGGTCGGCTGCCATCTGAGCGGCTTCGGCCGCGTGGCCCGGCAGGGCGAGTGCGTAGCCGAGGGCGGCCCGGATGTTCGCGTGCTCCCGGCGCAGCTGGCGGTACCGGGCCAGCTGGTCGTCGCCCTTGGCGTGATGGCTGAAGTCGGCGGCCAGGGCGCGGAAGTAGCCGATGTGCCGGTCCTGCAGCCCGGCCTGCTCGCCGGAGGCGGCCAGCTGCTCGGCGCCGAACTCGGCGATGGTGTCCAGCAGCCGGTACCCGCCGGCGTCCTCCTCGGCCCGCAGCACCACCGACTTGTCCACCAGGCCGATCAGGGTGGGCAGGACGTCCTCGCGCGCCAGCGGCCCGCCGGCGCAGACCGCTTCGGCGGCCGGGATGTCGAACGTCCCGGCGAACACCGACAGCCGCGCCCAGAGCAGCTGCTCGGCCGGCGAGCACAGGTCGAAGCTCCACTGGGTGGTGGCACGGAGCGTCTGGTGGTGCGGCACGGCTACCCGGCGCCCCCCGGTGAGCTGCAGGAACCGTCGTTCCAGCCGCCCGGCCAGCTGGTGCAGCGGCACCGCCCGCAGCTGCACGGTGGCCAGCTCGATGGCGAGCGGGATGCCGTCCAGCCGCCGGCACAGCCGGATCACGTCGGCCCGGTTGGCCGCGGTGACGGCGAAGCCAGGATCGGCCGCGACGGCCCGCTGGGCGAACAGCTCGACCGCGTCCCCCCGGCTCGCCTGGCCCGCGTCGGAGCCGGGCACCGGCAGCGGCGGGATCGGGTAGGGATGCTCGCCCGGCAGGTCCAGCGGCTGGCGGCTGGTCGCCAGCACGGTGACCCCGGGCGCGTGCCGCAGCACCGTCCCGGCCAGGTCGGCGCACGCGCCGATCAGGTGCTCGCAGGTGTCCAGGATGAGCAGCAGCTCGCGGTCGCGCAGATAATCGACGATGGCCTCGGCGCCGGATCGGGCGTCCGGCTCGGGCAGGCCGAGGCAGGTGGCCACGGTGAGCGGCAGCAGGTCGGGATCGCGGAGGCCGCCCAGCTCGGCCAGGCAGATACCGTCCGCGAACTGGCCTTCGGCGCGGGCGGCCGCGCGCAGCGCGACCCGCGTCTTACCCACACCACCGGGGCCGGTCGCGGTCACCAGCCGGGCGGTACGCAGCAGCCCAGTCAGCCCGGCCAGCTCACGCTGGCGGCCGACGAAGCCAGTGACCTCGAGCGGCAGCTCACCGGGGCGTCGCCAGATTAAGCCAAGAGTCATCGTGTCCTCACAGGACGTGCGGCACGCCCCAAAGTATCACGATGCCCCGGCGGGCCCCCGGTCTCAGTGGCCGGATGCGGCCGGCTCGATCACCTGTCACCCGCCGTCGCTGGTAATGGTGAGTGGCCCGCTGATCTGACCGGCCTGCAGTGGACCGCCGCCGGAATCCAGGACGGCCCCGGCGACCCCGAAGACCCGCAGCGGCCCTCCCCCACTAGCGGCGTTGACGGTCACGTCCGCCGGCACGGTGATTGTGAAGGCGACGCTGCAGCCGGAGCTTTCGCAAGCCGGGTCGGACAGGCTGAGGTGGCCGCCGGTCAGCGACTGCCGGACCGCCGGCGGCGCAGCGCCCGGTCCGCCGCCGATGAGCTCCTCGGTGACCTGGACGTCATGGCCGGCGGATCCGGTCACCTGAATCGGCGCCCCGTAGCTCTGCACGCTCAGCTGGGTGACCGGCGCCGAGATGATTACCAACCGGGACGCGGCGGGCTGCGGGCGAGCGCTGATGGTCATGTGCATCGACGTCGCCGGCATCCCCGCCGTGGTGATCAGGCGTCCGGCCGGAATGGTCAGCACGGCCGCTACCACCACCCCGGACAGCACCCAGGGCCATCGGGCCGGACGCGCTACCGCGTGCATGGCAGATCCACGGTGAGCAGCGTCGGCCCGCCGGGCGGGCTGGCAATGTCCAGGGTGCCGTCGACCGACTCGGCCCGCCGCGCCAGCCCAGCCAGGCCGGTGCCGCGGGCCGGGTCGGCGCCCCCGACGCCATCGTCCGTGACGATGATGTGCAGCCGACCGCCGGTCTGCTCGACGAATACGTCTGCCTGGCTGGCCTGAGCATGCTTGGTGATGTTGGTCAGGCCTTCGGAGACAACGAAGTAGGCCACCGCCTCGATCATCGGCGGCGGCCGGCCCGGCACGTTCACGGTCAGCCGCACCGGGATCGGCATCCGGGCGGTCACACCCGACAGGGCCGCGTCCAGGCCGCGGTCCTCGAGCACGGGCGGGTGCAGGCCACGGATCAGATTGCGCAGCTCGGCCAGGGCCGCCTTGGTTTCCTCGTGAGCGGCCGCGATGGCCTGGTGCGCCTCGTCCAGGCTGGTGGCCTGGGCCCGGGCCATGCCCAGGTTCATGGCCAGCGACACCAGCCGCTGCTGGGTGCCGTCATGCAGGTTGCGCTCCAGGCGGCGGCGTTCGGCGTCGGCCGCGTCCACCACGCCGGCCCGGGTCTGGGTCAGGCGCTCCACCCGGTGCTCGAGTTCCTCGGCCCGGCTCGGGCCGAGCAGCGTCTGCGCCAGCCGGGCATCCAGCGCCGCCAGCCCGGCGGTGAGCCAGGGCGCGGCGGCCAGGAGCATCAGCCCGGCCGCGGTCAGGTAAATGTCCACTGGCGGCCCGGGCAGCAGCCGCTGGCCGCCCGGCGAGGTGGACAGCCCACGGTAGAGCAGCCCGCCCGTGGGCAGCGACCACGCGTAGGTGTACACCAGCGTGTACAGGACACCGGCCAGCCATACGGCGAGGGCAATGACCGCGGCCGCGGCCAGCGCCGGGGCCGCCAGCAGGTGGTAGCCGAGCTGCCGCCAGGTGGCGCCGGAGCGGGCGTAGGCCGCCAGGCCCGGCCAGGTCCGCCGGCTGACGCCGGGCGGCTGGGGCGGGATGTCGACCCCGGCGGTGGCCAGCAGCCGGTACCGGTGCAGCCGGGTCAGCTGCGGCACAGCCAGGAACACCGCCGCCAGGCTGAGCAGGTAGAGCGGCCAGGCCGGCCGCATAATCCTGGTCCACATCGGCAGGAACACGATGACGAGCGCGGCCAGCTGAGCGGGGATGCCCGCCACCAGGTAGAACTGCTGACTCCAGCAGTGTGGCGACCACGGGGCCCGGGACAAGCGCCGGGCCGGAGCCGCAGCCACCGGCGGAACAAGAGCGGTCATGAACGCCACGCTATGCCCGCGGGGCGGCCCTGCCCATACAGCTGAATTCAGCTTCTGGGGTGGGGCAGGCTCCACCACAGATCCGGGTGCCAGGGCTACACCGGGCGCGGCCAGACCCCGGCAGAATAAGAAGGTGCACGACGGACGCCGGGTAGTGATCGCCGAGGACTCGGTGCTGCTGCTGGCCGGCCTGACCAAGCTGCTGGAGAGCGCCGGGTTCGAGGTGGTGGCCACGGCCGCGGACGCAGCCGGGCTGCTGACCGCGGTGGAGCGGGAACAGCCGGACGTGGTCGTGGCCGACGTGCGGATGCCACCCACCCACACCGACGAAGGCATCCGGGCCGCGCTGGTCATCCGCGGCCAGTGGCCGGACATCGCCATCCTGGTGCTGTCGCAGTACGTGGAGGAGCGGTACGCGGCCGACCTGCTGTCGGCTAACACCCGCGGGATCGGCTACCTGCTCAAGGACCGGGTCGCCGACGTGGCCGAGTTCCTGGACGCGCTGCGCCGGGTAGCCGCGGGCGGCACCGCCCTGGACCCGGAGGTGGTGGCGCAGCTGCTGGTGCGCCGGGGCGGGGACCCGCTGGATCGCCTCACCCAGCGGGAGCGCGACGTGCTGGCGCTGATGGCCGAGGGCCGCTCCAACACCGAAATCGGCGCGGTCCTGGTCATCACCGACAGCGCGGTGAGCAAGCACATCAACTCGATCTTCGGCAAGCTCGGCCTGTACCCGGGCGACCTGGGGCACCGCCGGGTGCTGGCCGTGCTGCGCTATCTAGGGGCGGGCCTGGGCTGAACCGGGACCGCACGAGACGACCGATCTGGTGCGGCCCGGCCACCCGTTCGGCTCGTTTGGTCGTCAAGCCAGTGGGGCAGGGAGAAAGCGTGATGAATGCTGTAGCCCGCAAAGCCGCCGAGCAGATGGCCACGGCCGCGCTGGCCTGGCTGGACGCGCTCAGCCCGGAACAGCGCAAGCTCGCGGCCTTCCCGGCGCCGGGCGCGGATGCCGGCACCGAGGCCGAACGGCAGCGGTGGTTCTACACCCCGACCGACCATGGCGGCCTGACCATCGGGGCGCAGCGGCCGGCCCAGCAGCAGCTGGCGCACAAGCTGGTGGCCACCGGGCTGTCCGAGGCCGGGTATAACACCGTGTCCGTGATCATGGGCCTGGAGAACGTGCTGGACCGGGCCGAGGACTGGGGCGCCGACTGGGGCCGGGAGCGGGGCCGCGACCCGGGCATGTACTACCTGCGGGTGTTCGGCGACCCGGGCGGCACGGGGCCGTGGGGCTGGCGCTACGGCGGGCACCACGTGTCGCTGAACAATCTCATCGCCGATGGTGCGGTGGTGGCCACCACGCCGTGCTTCCTGGGCGCCGACCCGGCCAACTCGCCGCTGCTGGGCCCGGCCCGGCTGCGGCCGCTGGCCGGGGTGGAGGACCTGGCGCGCGAGCTGGTGCTCACGATGGAGCCAGAGCTGGCCGCCCGGGCCATCCTGCTGGACCGGGCCCCGGCCGACCTGATGGGCGGCAACCGGCCCCGGATCTCCGACGGCGACAAGATGATCTACCTGCGCGACTTGTGGCGCCAGCGGTTCACCGAGCCGCGGCTGGCCAAGCGCGTCGCCGACATCGACGTGGCCAACGAGGAGCCGACCGGGTACGACGCGGCCGACTACGAGCTGCTGGCGCTGACCGACGCGCCCAAGGGGCTGGCCGCCCGCGACATGGGAGCCGGGGACCGGGAGATCCTGCGGGCCCTGCTCGGCACCTACTTCGGCCGGGTGCCGAACGGGCTGGGCCCTTCTGCCTACGACGACACCGCGCTGGACGCGGTGTATTTCGCCTGGGCCGGCACCACCGAGTTCGGCGGGCCGCACTACTACCGGCTGCAGGGACCGCGGCTGCTCATCGAGTTCGACAACACCCAGCGCGGGGCCAACCACGCGCACTCGGTGTGGCGCGACCCGGAGGCGGACTTCGGCCGCGACGTGCTCGCCGAGCACCGCAGCCTGCACCACTGAGCACCGCTAGGAGGGGGCGGCCCACCGCGAGGAGAGGGCCGTCCACCGGCAGGAGGGACCGCCCCGCTAAGAGGGGGCTGTCCGCCACCAGGACCTGCCGAAGGCTCGAGTCCTCGGGGCCTTTGTTGCGGCCGTTTTCCGCGGGTCTGACGTGGCTGGCGGGATCACGTTCTTTCGATGTGGATGCCTCTTTGGGGTAGTTAGAACTACCCCAAAGAGGCATCCACGCCTTATCGCGGGGCGAGGACGGGCTAGTAGTAGTAGGGGAAGCGGCTCCAGTCGGGGCGGCGCTTTTCCAGGAACGCGTCGCGGCCCTCGACGGCCTCGTCGGTCATGTAGGCCAGCCGGGTGGCCTCGCCCGCGAACACCTGCTGGCCGACCAGCCCGTCGTCGATCATGTTGAACGCATACTTCAGCATGCGCTGGGAGGTCGGGCTCTTGGCGTTGATCCTGGCCGCCCAGTCCAGCGCGGTGCTCTCCAGCTCCGCGTGCGGCACGACCTTGTTCACCACACCCATCCGGTGCCCGTCGGCCGCGTCGTAGACCTCGCCCAGGAAGAAGATCTCCCGGGCGAACTTCTGGCCCACCTGGCGGGCCAGGTAGGCGGAGCCGAACCCGCCGTCGAAGCTGCCCACGTCGGCGTCGGTCTGCTTGAACCGGGCGTGCTCGGCGCTGGCCAGGGTGAGGTCGCAGACCACGTGCAGGCTGTGCCCGCCGCCCGCGGCCCAGCCCGGCACCACGCAGATGACGACCTTGGGCATGAACCGGATCAGCCGCTGCACCTCCAGGATGTGCAGCCGCCCGGCCCGGGCCGGGTCGATCGATGCGGCCGTCTCGCCTTCGGCGTACCGGTACCCGT
>JBAPYC010001082.1:0-4059 GCA_049284535.1 Streptosporangiaceae bacterium | reverse complement strand
GCGCATACCCGGTTCGTGGCCGCGCCCGAGGGCGGCTGGCTGACCGGCCTGGACGCGCTGAAGGTGGGCACCGCGGCCTGGCGGCTCGGGGCCGGACGGGCCCGCAAGGAAGACGATGTCAGCGCGGCCGCGGGCATCATCTGCCTGGCCAAGCCGGGTGAGGCGGTTACGGCCGGGCAGCCGCTGCTCGAGCTGCGCGCCGACGAGCCGGAGCGCTTCGGCCCGGCCCTGGCCGCCCTGGACGGCGCCATCGTGATCGATGCCAGCCCGCCCGCCGGAGGGCCCCCGTCCCCGGTCATCGAGACGGTGTCTGGGTAGCACGGGCGCCCCGTAGCACAATGGGGAGATGCCGACACTTGCCGAGATCAAGGCGGTCCCCAAGGTCCTGCTGCACGATCACCTGGACGGCGGGCTGCGGCCGGGGACCGTCCTGGAGCTGGCCCGCGAGACGGGCTACGACGACCTGCCCGGAGATAACGTGGAGGAGCTCACCCAGCGGCTGACCGAGGGCGCGCATCGCGGTCACCTCGAGATCTACCTGGACGCGTTCCGGCATACGGTCGCGGTCATGCAGACCCCCGAGGCGCTGCGGCGGGTGGCCGCCGAATGCGCCGAGGACCTGGCCGCGGACGGGGTGATCTACGCCGAGGTGCGCTTCGCCCCCGAGCTGCACACCGAGCGCGGGCTGAGCCTGGATGAGGTGGTGCAGGCCGTGCTCGACGGCTTCCGCGACGGCAGCGCCAAGCGGCCGATCCGGGTATACGCGCTGCTCACGGCCATGCGGACGGCGGCGCGGTCACTGGAGATCGCCGAGCTCGCGGTCCGTTTCCGCGACCAGGGCGTGGTCGGGTTCGACATCGCGGGGGCCGAGGCAGGCTGGCCGCCGAGCCGGCACCTGGACGCGTTCCAGTACCTGAAGCGGGAGGACTTCCACATCACGATCCACGCGGGGGAGGCGTTCGGCCTGCCGTCGATCTGGGAGGCCGTGCAGTGGTGCGGCACCGAGCGGCTGGGCCACGGCGTCCGGATCGTCGATGACATCGACATCACTGGAGAGGGCAGCGTCCGGCTCGGGCGGCTGGCCGCCTACATCCGCGACCGCCGCATCCCGCTGGAGATGTGCCCGACCTCGAATGTGCAGACCGGCGCGGCCCCGTCCATCGCCGAGCACCCGATCCGCCTGCTGCGCCAGCTGTCATTCCGGGTCACCGTGAACACCGACAACCGGCTCATGAGCCAGGTCACGCTGAGCTCGGAATTTCACCGGCTGGCGACGGAATTCGGTTACGGCTGGTCCGACATCGAATGGCTGACGATCAACGCGATGAAAAGCGCGTTCGCCGGCTTTGACGAGCGCCTTCACCTCATCAACACGGTCATCAAGCCGGGTTTCGCCACCGCCCGCGCGATGAGCGATGCGGTGGTTCCGGCCGGCGTTCTCGGGGACCGCGGGCCGGTATAAGACCTTCTTTATGCCGAACGGGCCGGGTTTCTCCCATCCCGGCGATGTCTCAGCCCTGCGTCCACCACAGGTCCTCCTGGCGGGAACGCCAGACCGGATCGTCCAGCCGTCCCAGGTCGGCCGAGGTGATGATGCCGTGGTCGATCAGGATCCGGACCGCCACCTCGTCCGAGAGCCGCACGTCGGCGGGTGCCAGCCCGCGGTCGGTGATCTTGCGCCGCAGCACCTTGATGTGCTCGGCCACCCGGGCCGACAGCAGGTCGCGGAACTCCGGGTCGGTGTCGAACCGCTCCAGCTCGTGGTAGGCGCCGGTGACCTCGAGCGCGCCCCGGGCGATCTCCGGCGTGCGTGGCAGCGGCCGGGTGGCGCTCGGGTCGAGCAGCCACGGATGGCACCAGATGAGCGCGACCAGGAACAACTTGGTCATCGGGTCCAGGTAAAGCGGCAGCAGCGTGCCCTCGGCGTCCCGGGCCGCCCGGTTCCGGTCGGCCAGGTTCGCCGCGGGCAGTGCGGCCGGCAGGCCGTGCCGGGGCGTGCGCTGGCCCAGCCGGAGCCCGTCATTTTCCTCGCCGTCGATCCAGTCGAGCTGTCCCGGCCGGTCGGGATCGACCCACTCGGCCGCGTCGGCCAGCCCGGCCCCGCGGGCGATCGGGCTGCCGTCGTACTTGCCGGTGACGGTCACGGCCAGCGGCTGGCCCTCGTCCAGCATGGTGCGCGAGCCGAAGTACACCGTGCCCAGGTGCACGAACCAGCCGTCGGCGGGCTCGCCGTCGTCCTCCATCCGCGGCAGCCTGATCCGGTAGCCATCGCCCTCGACGTACAGCGCGTGGGTCCGGCTGATGTTGGCGATCCAGATGCCGGCCGGCAGCGAGGTGACCACGCCCGCCCGGCGGGACAGCCCCCGGCCGGCCGGGATGAGCAGGTCAACCTCGGGGCCACGGCCGAAGACCAGCTGGCTTCCCGGGGGAACCGGGATCTTCTGGCCTGATGCCGTGGTGACGTGAGCGCTCAGCGACATAGTGGTATCCGGGGGGATGTGAGGGCAACGTGCGGATCACGTCATTCTAGGCGTGATCGCGTTTCCCGCGCCGGGAATGGCGACCCCCCGGAATCGGGGATACCCGGAACGGCACCGGGCCGGGTTAACTGTCCATTGGCAGGGTGCTGGGCTCTGCGGGTGGTACCGCCAGCCGCGAACGTGGGGGGGCTCAAATTCCCGGTCCTGGACGGTGCCGATTGTCAGCCGCGCCAGAGCCCAGCGCCCTGCCCGTAAGACCGCCCGCCGGGAGAACGGCGACAGTACCGGCTAAATCTTGCCGAACAGGCGGTCGCCCGCGTCGCCCAGCCCGGGCACGATGTAACCCCGCTCGTTGAGCCGCTCGTCCACCGCTGCCGTCACCACCCGGATCGACGGCGGCCCGTCCGGCCCGTCACTGGCGTCCGCGGCACTCTGCTCCCCGGTGCTGGGCTCCCCGGTGCCGGGCTCCTCGGTGCTGGCAGCAAAGGCCGCCTCCACGTTCCGCAGCCCCTCGGGCGCGGCCAGCAGGCAGACCGCCGTCACCGAGGCGGCACCCCGGTTGGTGAGCATGGAGATGACGGTGGCGAGCGTGCCGCCGGTGGCCAGCATGGGATCGAGCACGAACGTGTCCCGCCCGGTCAGGTCGGTGGGCAGCCGGTCCGCGTAGGTGGAGGCGACCAGCGACTCCTCGTCCCGGCGCAGCCCGACGAAGCCCACGTCCGCCATGGGCAGCAGCCGGGTCATGCCCTCGAGCATGCCGATGCCGGCCCGCAGCACGGGCACGATCAGCGGCACCGGCCGGGCCAGCTTGACGCCGTTGGCCACGCCCACCGGCGTGGCGACCTGCACCGGCTGGACGCGCATCTCGCGGGTCGCCTCGTAGGCGAGCAAGGTCACCAGCTCGGCCGTCAGGCTGCGGAAGGTCGCGGTGTCGCTGCCGGAGTCACGCAGCGCGGTGAGCTTGTGGGTGACCAGCGGATGGTCGACGACGAGCGTACGCATAGCAAGCAAGTGTGGCAGCGCGGCCTGGCCAGGGCTACTGTGCCCCCGCATCGGTTCGGTGACGCGTGATCCGCGCGCTATCCGTCCGCCGCGTCCGGCCGTCCCAGCGACGCCAGCTCCGCACGCAACGCCTGCACCACCGCGGCCGGATCGGTCAGCAGCGTCAGGTGATGGCCCGGCAGCTCGGCCACCGGCCACCCCAGGTTCCGCGCCCGGTCTGCCTCCTCCCGATATGCCGGGCTGAGCTGCAGGTACGCCCCGGGGGCGTCGGGCCAGCCCGGCGCCGGCGGGTGTACCTCACCGAACATGGCCAGTGGCAGCCGGGGACAGCCGGCCACGAACTGCCGCCGCATATCCGGATCGGGCACGAGCTCGGCCATGACCTCCTCGCCCCACCACTGCGGCCAGGGCGGCAGCCGGCCGTGCGCGCCGGCCATGCCCCGCAGCTGCGCGGCCAGCTCGGGTGGCGCGGTCTGCAGCCAGTTCCGTCCTGGGGTGGGCAGTCCGGCGTCGACGAACACATATCCCCGCACCCGGCCCGCCCGGGCACCCGCGGCGGCCAGCAGCGGGCCTGCCC
>JBAPYC010001081.1:0-3873 GCA_049284535.1 Streptosporangiaceae bacterium | reverse complement strand
CGCCGGACCCGGCCCGGCGGGCGGCCCGGGCCGTGGCCGCGGCTCAGGCCATGGTCCAGGCCGGCGTGTTCGACGTCGCGCGCGATCTGCTCACCACGGCCGGGGCCGGGCCTCTCGATGGGACCGGGCAGGCTCGGGCCGACCTGGTGCGGGCCCAGCTGGCCTTCGTCGCGGACCGGGGTAGCGATGCCCCGCCGCTGCTGCTCAGGGCGGCCCGGCAGCTGCAGTCAGATGATCCCGTGCTGGCCCGCACGACCTACCTGGAGGCCGTGCACGCCGCGCTGTTCGCCGGCCACCTGGCCAGCCCGGGCGCGGGAGTGCGGGACGTGGTTCTCGCGGCGCGGGCCGAGCTGCCCACCGCGGATACGGCCTCTTCGGATGCGGCCCCTTCGGATCCGGCTCTGCCGAATCCGGCTGGCCCAGCCGATCTTCTCCTGGACGGCCTGGCCACCCATTTCCGCCAGGGTTACCGGGCCGCCGTCCCGGTCCTGCGCCGGGCGCTGCGCACCGCCGGGGATGACATTCCCGGCCGCCGGGAGCTCCACTGGCTGTGGCTGTCGTGCATCACGGCCGTGCACCTGTGGGACGAACGGCAGTGGGATGCCCTGACTGGCCGCCACGCCCACCTGGCTCGCGACACCGGGAACCTCAGCGAGCGTCCCCTGAGCCTCACCGCCCGCGCCTACCTGCACCTGTTCACCGGGGAACTGACCATGGCGGCGGCGCTGGCCGGCGAGATCCGCGATGCCACGGAAGCAACTCAGGGCCACATGGCGCCCTACAGCGCCCTGGGCCTGGCCGCGGTCCGCGGCCAGGAGGCCGAGACCCGGGCGCTGATCGGGGCCACCGAGCAGGACATGGCCCGGCGCGGCGAGGGAATCGGGATGACCACCGCCAGGTGGGCCGCCGCGATCCTGTACAACGGCCTGGGGCGGCATGAGGAGGCACTGGCTGCGGCCGCGCCGGGGAGCGAACATCCGGACGAGCTGGGACTGGCCTCCTGGTCGGCGGTCGAGCTGATCGAGGCCGCCGTCCGGGCGGGCCAGGCTGGCCGGGCGGACGGCGCACTGCGGCGCCTGAGCGAGATGGCCGCGGCCAGCGGCACCGACTGGGTCCTCGGGGTCGAGGCCCGCTCACGGGCCCTGGTCAGCGAGGGTGAATCCGCCGAGCGGCTATACCGGACCGCACTTCACCGGCTCGGGCGGACCCGGATGCGCCTGGACCTGGCCCGGGCACACCTGCTGTACGGCGAGTGGCTGCGGCAGGAGAACCGGCGCGCCGATGCCCGCGAGCACCTCCGGACCGCCCATCAGATGCTGACCGGGATGGGGGCGGCCGGATTTGCCGAACGGGCCCGGCGGGAGCTGGCCGCCACGGGCGAGAGCGTAGCCCGGATTGCCGCCGACCCGGCCGCAGAGCTCACCGCGCAGGAGGTTCAGATCGCCCTGCGGGCGCGGGGCGGGCAGACGAACGCCGAGATCGGCGCCGAGCTCTTCCTGTCCCCCCGGACGGTGGAGTGGCACCTGCGCAAGGTGTTCACCAAGCTCGGCATCACCTCCCGCCGGCACCTGGACCGGGCCCTGTCTGGCCCCGGACGAACGGCGGCATCACAGCTGACGGTTAGTGCCCCGATGTCTTAGTGCCCCGGTGTCTTAGTGCCCCGGTGTTTTAGTGCCCCGGTGTTTTAGTGCCTGGGTGTCAGTTCCCGGCGTGAGCTGATACCGAGTTTCGCGTAGATCTTGCGCAGGTGCCACTCGACGGTGCGGGCGGACAGGAACAGCTGAGCGCCGATCTCCGGGTTGGTCCACCCGTCGGCCGCGAGCCGGGCGATGTACGCCTCCTGCGGGGTCAGCGTGACGGGAGTTTCCACGGTTCGCTTGCGGACCGTCTCGCCTGTCGCCAGCAGCTCGTGCCGGGCCCGTTCGGCAAATGCCTCGGCGCCGATCGCGGTCAGCATCTCGTGGGCGGTCCGCAGTTGCTCGCGGGCGTCGGCGCGCTGGTTTTCCCGGCGCAGCCACTCGCCGTACAGCAGGTGCGCGCGGGCCAGCTCCAGCCGGTTGCGGGTCCGGCCGAGCCGGCCGATCGCCTCCCGGTAGCAGACCGCGGCGGCCTCGCCCTGGCTCAGCAGGGCACGCGAGCGCGCCTGGACCCCGAGCCCGAAATCGCTACCTCCCGCGCTGGTAATGGCGGCCAGCCGGGCTCCTGCATCGGCCGCGTCCTGCGGGCGGCCGCTGCGCACGGCGGCTTCCATCAGCTCTGGCAGCGCCCACATGGACACATAAAGCCCCCGGGTGTCCTCACTGGCTTGCCGGGCCGCGGCCAGCGCGTCCTCATAACGGCCCAGGCCGTTGTACAAGATCGCCGCCACCCAGTGGGCGTACGTCACCGCGATCCCCTGCCCGCCCGCGGCCGCCGCGGCGATCGTGGCCTCGATCAGCCGCTCGGCTGCGGCCTGGCGGCCCCGCACGGACGCGAGGATGAGCGCGGTGAACGGGGCGGCACGGCTCCCGGTCGCCTCGCAGATCGTGTCGGCTTCCGCGTCCAGCGAGGCGCCCTCGGCCAGATCGCCGCCCCAGGTGACGGCCGTGCCCAGCGCGCCCAGAACGATAGGCAACTGGTCGAGCGCCCCGGCCTCGCGGGCCAGGCGGACCTGCCGCTCCAAGATGGCGCGCCAGGCGTCATCGTCCCACAGCGCGCTGGCCGCACCCTGGGCCAGCACGCCCCAGCGCAGGAACTCCTCCGCGGCGATGTCCGCGCCGGTGAAGGCCGTCACGACCTGCCGCAGCATCGGCGCGGCCGCGGCCGGACCGTCGATGACCAGCTGCGCCAGGCCGTCCAAGAGCAGGGCGCCTGGCCGCGGCACAGGCTGCTGCGGCGCCAGCGCCCCGGCCGCCCGGGATACCTCCAGCAGGTCGCCGGCCCCGGCCAGCCGGCCGGCGAACAGGGCGGCCATCCATGCGCTGAGGTAGGTCTCGCGGGCCAGTTCGGGATCGAGCGGCTCGAGTCGCCTGGCCGCCTTGAGCAGCAGCGGCGGGGCGTCGCTGCCCAGCCCGGAGGCGAATACGACCTGCCCGCGCAGCAGGTCAGCCCGGGCGCTCTGGAGCTCGGTCAGCGGCACGCCTTCGGCCATGACCAGCAACTCCAGGGTGGTGTCGAAGGAGCCTGCCTGCAGGCTGGCCTGCGCGGCCGCCAGCGTGCGCTCCACCCGGCGGGACGGATCGACGGTGAGCGCCACCGAGCGGGCCAGGAAGGCCGCCGCCGCAGCCAGGCCACCCCGGGCCTGGGCCCGGTCCGCCGAGCGCTCCAGCTCGATCGCAACCTCCTCATCGGGCCCGACCGCGGCCTGAGCGCGGTGCCAGGCGCGGCGGTCGGGATCCACCCGCGGGTCGGTGACCTCGGCCAGCGCCCCGTGGAAGTCGTGCTGGTCCTGGACCGACGCCGAACGGTAGGCCGCCGAGCGCACCAGCGGATGCCGGAACTGCACCCGCTGGCCGAATTCCACCAGCCCCGCCGCCACGGCGGGCGCATCCGACCGGTCCGGGATGCCCAGCCTTCCGGCGGCCCGCCGCACGAGCGCCGGATCACCGGACGGGTCGGCCGCCGCCAGCTGCAGGAGCCGGCGGGTCGGTACGGGAAGATCGTGGAGCTGGCGCCGGAAGCTCTCCTCGATCCGGCTGGACAGCGGAATCGCGGCGGGCAGCGCGAAGCCGCCCGCCAGTTCGGCTGTCGTCAGACCGCGCGGCAGCTCCAGCAGCGCCAGGGGATTGCCATGAGTCTCGGCCACGATGAGGTCCCGGACCCGGGCATCCAGCGGGCCGGCCAGCGCGGAGTCGAGCAGGGCCCGCGCATGCTCCTCCGGCAGCCCCTCCACCA
>JBAPYC010001080.1:0-2396 GCA_049284535.1 Streptosporangiaceae bacterium | reverse complement strand
GGGGAAGGCGGCCGCGCCTGGCGGTCACGGTCGTGGCCGTGTGCGCCGTGGTGCTCGCCGCGGTCATCGCCGTCGACAGCACCAGCCACCGGGGCGCGCCTGCCGCCGAGCCCGCGGCCCCGCCCTTCACGCTGCCGTCGCTGCGCGACCCGGCGCAGATGGTATCGCTGAACGCCTACCGCGGGCAGCCGGTGATCGTGAACTTTTTCGCGTCCTGGTGCGGCCCGTGCGAGCGGGAAACCCCCACCCTGGCCAGCTTCTACCGCACGACGGCCGATAAGGACGTGATCATCGGCGTGGACGCGGACGACAGCGCCACGGCGGCCCGCCATTTCGTGACCGATGAACGGGTGGGCTATCCGATCGGCTTCGAGTCCAACCCGGCGGTGGCGGACGCGTACGGCGTGAGCGGGGGCGGCATCCCGGAGACTTTCTTCCTGAACGCCAGCCACCACATCGTCAAAAGGATCTTCGGCGACGTGACCATGGCGGAACTGACCGCGGACACTGCCCTCATAGACGGGCACCACGCGAGCACGGCCCGCCCGGCGGGCACCGCCAACGGCGACCAGAATAGAGGCTGAGCAGGTGCAGTCACCGCCGCGAACGCAACCCCCGTACGTACCGATCCGGCGAACCGCCTGGCCTACCCGCCGCTCACCGCGGCTGCTCTGGGTCGCGGGAGCGGTCCTGCTGGCCATCGCCGTGGCGGTGGCTCTGGTGTACCGGCCGTCGCAGGCGGAGCGCGCGTCCGACCTGCGGGGATTCCTGCAGGACATGAACACGTCCATCGAGTCCTGCGCAGGCGGAGTCAGCGAATCGCTGACCGCGTTGCAGGGAATCGAGTCCGGCGCCAGCCACGATACGGCCGATGGGGCCAAGGTCGCCACGGACGGTGCGACCAACTGCACGCTGGCCTACAGCATGCAGATCGACGATCTGACCTCCTACCAGGTCACCCAGTCGCTGGCCAGCTTCCACCTGGGTTCGGTGGTCGAGGGGCTGGTGAACTGGGCGGACCCGGACGCCGTGAACGTACAGACGGATATCGCGAATGTGATCAATGCCCGCACCCCGCAGGCCCGGGCCCAGGCCCAGGCCACGTTGCACAGCGCGCTGCGCGCGCTGGACGCCCAGCGGAAGGCGGTGGACGCGGTCATGGAGCACGCGATCACCTCGCTGTCCGCGCACGCCGCCCCGCCCAGGCTGCCCGGATGAGGGATGGTGAGCCGCGATGACGGGCATGAATTCGGGTCTGAGCAGCGACAACCCGACTATTGTGGCCGCGTTCCGCAGCGCGCTGCTGCATCAGGGGATTTTCGTGCTGGCCGTGTTCGCGGCGCTGCTCCTGACCTGGCTCATCATGCGGGAATGGGGCCGCCCGGCGCTAGCGCGCGAAGGCTCCCGCGTTAGCGCCGGGCCCGAGCCCGCGTGGCGTCAGCTGCTGCGGATCGGCTTCGGCGTCATCTGGATCTTCGACGGCCTGCTGCAGGCCCAGCCGGCCATGGCCGAGGGCCTGCCCGCGCAGGTCATCCAGCCGGGCGCGGCCAGTTCGCCCGGCTGGGTACAGCACATCGTGAACTGGGCGGGCACCAGCTGGTCCTACCACCCGATTCAGGCTGGCGCCTCGGCGGTCTGGATCCAGATCGGTATCGGCGTCTGGCTGATCACCGCACCGCGGGGATCGTGGTCCCGGCTGGCCGGGCTGGCCAGCGCCGGCTGGGCCCTGGTGGTCTGGGTGTTCGGCGAGGCGTTCGGCGGCATCTTCGCGCCCGGCCTGACCTGGCTGTTCGGCGCGCCGGGGGCCGCGGTGTTCTACCTGGCCGCCGGCCTGCTCATCGCCGCGCCGCAGCGCATCTGGCGGGCGCCGCAACTCGGCCGGACGGCCCTATCGGTCCTGGGCGCCTTCTTCCTGGGCATGGCGGTGCTGCAGGCCTGGCCTGGCCGCGGCTTCTGGCAGGGCACGCTGCACGGCAGCAGCGGCACGCTCACCGGCATGATCCGGTCGATGGCAACCACCCCGCAGCCGGCCGTGCTGGCCGGGTGGGTGAGCAGCTTCGCGTCCTTCACCGCGGCACACGGCTTCGCGGTGAACCTGTTTGCGGTGATCGCGCTGGCGGCGATCGGCACAGGCCTGCTGACCGCGGGTGGCGGGAGCCCGGGGCTGCTCCGCCTGACGGTCATCGCCATGGTGGTGCTCTGCCTGTCGGACTGGGTGCTGGTAGAGGACTTCGGTTTCTTCGGCGGGCTCGGCACCGATCCCAACAGCATGATCCCGCTGGCCCTGCTGGGGGTGGCCGGCTACCTCGCGCTGGCCCGGGCTCCCGCGCTCGCCGCCCAGCCGGAAGCGGCGGCGGTGCCAGTGACCGGGGCAGGGCCAGTGGCCGGGGCGGAGC
>JBAPYC010001079.1:0-4309 GCA_049284535.1 Streptosporangiaceae bacterium | reverse complement strand
GCCCCTGCCCCGGCGCGTGCCCGCGCTGGGCACCCGGCGCGCGGCGGTGGGCATGCTCACCGGGTGCGTGCAGTCGGTGTTCTTCCCGCAGGTGAACGCGGCCACAGCCCGTGTGCTGGCGGCCGAGGGCTGCGACGTGGTAATCCCGCGCGACCAGGGCTGCTGCGGCGCGCTGTCGTCACACTCGGGCCGGGAGGAAGAGGCGATGGCCTTCGCCCGGCGCACCATCGCCACCTTCGAGCAGGCCGGGGTGGACGCGATCGTGGTCAACTCGGCCGGCTGCGGCTCGGCCATGAAGGAGTACGAGCGGCTGCTGAGCGGGACCGACGGCGGCTGGGCCGAGCGCGCGGCCGAGATGAGCGGCAAGGTCCGCGACCTGGCCGAGTTCCTGGCCGAGCTCGGACCGGTGGCAACGCGGCACCCGTTGCCGGTCACCGCGGCCTATCACGACGCCTGCCACCTGGCGCACGCCCAGGGGATCACCCGGCAGCCGCGCGAGCTGCTGCGCGCCATCCCCGGGCTGGAGCTGGTCGAGCTGGGCGACGCGGGTACCTGCTGCGGTTCGGCGGGCGTGTACAACCTGCTGCAGCCCGAGGCCGCGAGCGAGCTGGGCGCGCGTAAGGCGGAGTCGGCCCGGGCCACCGGGGCGCCGCTGCTGATCTCGGCCAACCCGGGCTGCTCGCTGCAGATTGCCTCCGCCCTGGCCGACCGGGGCGAGCACATCGCGGTCGCGCACACCGCCGAGGTGCTGGACGCCTCGATCCGCGGGCGGCCGCTGAGCTACCTGCTGGGCTAGCGCCCCCCGGCCCCCGCCCGGCTCGGCGCCGCCCGGCTCAGCCGAGCCAAACTTACGATGTGGATGCCCCGCTCGGGTAGCTTGAACGACCCGAGCGGGGCATCCACGCCTTATCAAACGGGGCGCCGTGGCCAGGGCGGCCGTGGCGTCAGGCGAGGGCGGGGGCGGGTTCGGGACCGGGGACGCCGGAGCGCGACCTGCGGACGGTGAGGGTCACGCCGGTCACCAGGCTCCACAGCACGAACAGCCAGCTCGGGAAGAAGAGCAGGCTGGCCAGCTGCAGGGCGCCCAGGGGGAAGCCGGCGATGGCCAGCCAGCGCGGTAGCGTGCCATTCCGCAGGCCGAGCACCGACGCGGCCACGACCATCAGCCCGAAGGCCAGCGGCGCGATTACGAATCCCGTGGCGTAACCGGCTCCGAGCATGATCCGGGACACCGCGGGCGTCGGAAGCACCGTCGTGTTGACCAGGTGCTGGATCGGGATCGTGCCGTACAGGGACACGCCGGCGAGCACCAGCCCACTGGCGACGCAGCCCGCGGTGACCACCAGTTGCGCGGCCAGGGAGCGGTCGCCGCCGGGCGCCAGGCGGCGGCCGAGGACAACCGCGAAGACGATCGCGCTTACCCCGGCCAGCGCGCCGAATCCAGTCGAGATCAGCCATTGGGTCAGGCTGTGGTGGGCGTACCACGCCTGGGTGCTGGCGTTGCTGAGATCCTGGGACGGGCCGTTGTCCAGGAAGCCGTAGGCGGTGAACAGCACCGCGAAGACGACTCCTGCCAGCCCGGACTTGCGTGACATGGTTCCTCCCTTGGGAACGGCGGATAGCTGCCCATGACGCTAGGCAGCGCCGGGCCGCCAGACGTCAGACCTGCTGCCGGATCGTGGTCAGCCGTTGGGATGGATCCGGGTGGGCCGGCCTCAACCTGAAGGTTGAGGACGCGGGCACGGCCAGCGGTTACCGTCTTAGGTGTGCAGCTCGAGGTGGTGCGCAGGATGCTCGCTGGGCGGCTGATGGACGTCGTCGTCCTCGTGGCCACAGCAGCCACGGTGGCGGAACTGCTCGCCGACAGCCGGCCGGTCCCGGCGCTGGTGGCTGCCATGTGCGGGCTGGCGCTGCTGGCCCGGCACCGGGTGCCTGCCGTGTCGATCGCGGTAGCCTTCGCCGGGCTCCTGGTCCTGACCGCGATCCTGGACTGGCACGAGCCGAGCGGCGCGTTCGGCCTCACGCTGCTCGCGTTCGTGGTCGCGGGCGGGCTGCGGCCCGAATGGGCGGCGTGGACGGGCTGGGCGTGCGGCGTGGCCGTGGCCACCCTGGCCGAAGACGTCGGCGGTGGCGGCTCGCCCAGCGACATCCTGCTGACCCTGGCGTTCTGCAGCGCGCTTTTCGGCATGGCCCTGCTGATCAACCGCCGGACCCACGCGCACCGGGAGATGGCCGAGCGGGCGCGGAGGGCCGAGGCCGAGCAGGCCCGGTCGGCCGCCGAGGCGGTCGCGGTCGAGCGGACCCGGATCGCCCGGGAGATGCACGACGTCGTCGCGCACAGCCTGACCGTGGCGGTGGTCCAGTGCGTCGCGGCCGGTGACGACCTGGACGCCGGTACGCCCGCCGGCACGGTCCGCCCCCGGGTCAAGGCGGCCGAGTGCGCCCGCCGGGATGCGCTGGAAGAGCTCCGCCGCATGCTCGGGGTACTCCGCTTCGGTCCGGAGGAGCTCGAGCCCGCGCCCCGGCTGACCGCGCTCGGCGCCTTGTGCGCCGCGATCACAGCGGCGGGCGTGCAGGTCGAGCTGGAGCTAGCCGGTGACCTGGATACCCTGCCGCCCGGGGTCGAGCTGAGCTGCTACCGCATCGTGCAGGAGGCGCTGACCAACACGCTCAAGCATGCCCGCGCCCACGACGGCGGCTACCTGGTGGAAGCCGTCCTGCCGGCCGGGAGCCAGCCGTGATCCGGCTGCTGGTAGCGGACGACCAGGCCCTGGTCCGGGATGGGTTCTGCTCGATCCTGGGCCGTGAGCCCGACATCGAGATTGTGGCCGAGGCCGCCGACGGCGCCGAGGCCGTGGCCGCGGTGAACCGCACCCGTCCCGACGTGGCGCTGCTCGACATCCGCATGCCGGTGATGGACGGGCTGCAGGCCGGACGCCGGATCCTGGCCGCGCCGGACGCCCCGCGAGTGCTCATGCTGACGACCTTCGACGCCGACGAGTACGTCTACGAGGCGTTGCGCTGCGGTGCGAGCGGTTTCCTGCTCAAAGACGTCCGCAGCGGCCAGCTGGTGGAGGCGGTCCGGACCGTGGCGGCCGGCCAGTCGCTGCTCTCCCCCGCGATCACCCGCAGGCTGATCGAGCGGTTCATCATGGCCGGCCCGGGCGTGCCCGGCCAGCCTCGTGAGCTGGCCGAGCTGACGCCGCGGGAGCGCGAGGTGCTCCTGCTTATCGCGGAGGGCCTGTCGAACGCCGAGATCGCGGGCCGCCTGTACGTGTCGGAGGCGATGGTCAAGACGCACGTGAACCGCCTGCTGGCCAAGCTGGGACTCCGGGACCGGGTCCAGGCCGTGGTGCTGGCCTACGAGAGCGGGATCATCGCACCCGGTGCCCGGAGCCGTCAGGACCGCAGGTGATCAGGTCAGTGCTTCAGGGTGGTGCTGGCCGTGCCGAATTCCAGGCCGGCTGTGAACAAGGTGGTGCCGAAGGTGGTGTCCAGGGCGCTGGCCGCGGTCTTGGTCAGGGTCAGGACGATGCCGCTGATCCGGACGGAGTGCCATCCCTTATGGATGCTGGCGTGAGCCAGGCTGACGTTCAGCAGCGGCACCCGGGTCTTGGCGCTGCCGTTCACCTCGGCGGTGAGCACGCCCTTTTTCACGTTGATGACGAAGTCGCTGACCTCGATCTGCTTACTGGTCCCCGGGGCCACGAACAAGATCCCGCCCTGGTGATCGATCGTGCCGGTCAGCTTGGCCAGGTTCACCGAGCCGCCGGTCACCGGGAAGGTGAACCGGACCGCGACACCGCCGCTGAGCGATGCGCCCTCGGTGGCGGGCAGCACGGCGACCGGCGCGATGCCGTGGCTGAGCAAAGCCGCGGCGATCCCGGGGGCGGTGGTCACGGACGTGTCGCCGCCCTTGAGCCACACCTGGGAGGCGGAGACTGGCACCTTCGTCGCTGCCGACGCGGAAGCGGCGCCGGCCATCGGGCCGATGACCAGGCCCGAGAGCAGGGCCACGGCCGCTACGCGTTTGAACACTCGCATGTCCACTCCATTCCGGCCGCGATCGGTCGCGGCTCTTGTGCTGACATACGGTGCGGTGGGTCCCGGCAGATGCAGGCGGCGAAGCGGAGCCCGGCGGGGTAGTCGGCTACGCGGCGCGGGTGGGCGCGCGGCGCGGGTGGGCGCGTCAGGCCGACTTGATGGCGACCGCGGGCAGGGAACCGCGGACGACGCTGGCCTTGGAGTGCGCGGTGCTGCCGTTGAATGGCTGCAGTGAGATGTCGATGCGCGAGTAGTTGCTCAGGTC
>JBAPYC010001078.1:0-14687 GCA_049284535.1 Streptosporangiaceae bacterium | reverse complement strand
GTGCGACCGCTCGCGAACGGCCCCGGGCTCAGCCGGGCGGCCAGGATCCGGTGCAGGACCGGGCGAGGGCGCCGACGCGCGGAGCTGGAAGTCCGTACGGTGGTCCACCGGATCCGCGGAGCTGGCGGGGGTTTCGGAGACGCCAGAGGCTCCGGCCCGGGCCAGGCGTTCCAGGTCCTTCCGGGTGAAGGCGTAAGCCGCCAGCACGACCAGGCCGAACGCGATGCCGGCCGCGCCAACGGCCAGGCCCAGGTGGGTCAGGTGATCCGGCGGGTGCTTGGTCAACACGTGTGCGGTGGCGCCCGCGATCACCAGAAGACCTCCGACCGCGATCGTCACCGCACCGACAACCGACAGGGCGGTGACCAGTCGCACCCTCCTGGTGGTGCCGGTTTGCGAGGCCACGCCACCACGATGGCATCGCGATAACAGCGGCCGCAAGCGAAATGGACAGCCGTAACCATTCCGACCGTAATTTCGCGCCGCGACCACCCGGCATTTGCTTGCTATCGTTACCAAAAGCCGCTGATCAGGCATTTCGCAGAGAATCCCGGCGGCGCAGCCGCGGTGGCATCCGGCCCTGACGATACGTTATGCACATGAGCACTCAGGTGGACAAAGCGCGACGGTTCCTCGCCCTGCACCGGCCGGGTGAGCCGCTCCTGATGCCGAACGCGTGGGATCTCGGCTCGGCGCGGCTGCTCGCCTCCCTGGGATTCGAGGCGCTGGCCACGACCAGTTCCGGCTTCGCGGCCACCCTGGGGCGCCTCGACGGGGGCGTCACCAGGGATGAAGCGCTGGTACACGCCGCGGTGATCGTGGCCGCGAGCGACCTGCCCACCTCCGCCGATCTGGAGAACGCGTTCGCGGACGAGCCGGCCGGGGTGGCCGAGACCATCCGGCTGGGCGTCGAGGTCGGCCTGGCGGGCGGCTCGGTCGAGGACTACACCCGGCAGCAGGACAAGCCCATCTACGAGCTTCGGCAGGCGGCCGAACGGGTGGCGGCGGCAGCATCAGCGGCCCACGCGGGCCCGGTGCACTTCGTCCTCACCGCCCGCGCCGAGAACTACCTGCACGGCAGGCCGGATCTGGCCGACACCATCACCAGGCTGCAGGCCTACCAGGCGGCCGGCGCCGACGTCCTGTACGCGCCGGGCCTGCGCAGCCTGGACGACATCCGCCAGGTTATCCGCGAGGTCGACCGGCCGGTCAACGTGCTGGTGGTCGACGACATGCCAACCGTCGCCGAGCTGGCGGAGGCGGGAGTGAGCCGCATCTCGGTCGGCGGCTCGTTCGCCTTCGCCGCTCTGGGCGCACTGGCCAACGCGGCCACCGAGCTGCGCGAGCAGGGCACCTACGGTTTCCGCGCCGAGAGCGCCGTCGGATCGGCCGCCGCCAAGCGCGCCTTCAGCTGAGACGGCCGAACGGGCGGGGCGCGTGCCGTCCCGCCCGCGTCCGGCCAGCCCGGCCCGCTACCGCCACCTGGCTGGCCCGGCCTGGCTAGACCTGCGGGCTCACGTCGGAGGCCAGCAGCTCCAGGTGATCGAGGTCACTGAGGTCGAGCACCTGCAGGTAGATTCGCTCGGCCCCGATCTCGGCGTACTCGGCGATTTTGGCCGCGATCTCACTCGGCGTCCCGCCGAGCGCGCTACTCCGCAGGTCTTCGGGCTCCCGTCCGATCGCGGCCGCCCGGCGGCGGAACTCGGCCTCGTCCTTGCCGCAGCACACGGTCTGGGCGATCGAGTACACCATGGAGTCGGGATAGCGCCCGGCCGCCTCGCAGGCCTCGCGGACGCGCTCGAAGGCGGCGGCCGAGTCCGGCACGGAGGCGAACTGCGCGTTGTACTCATCGGCGAACCGGGCGGCCAGCCGCGGCGTGCGGCGCGGGCCGGTGCCGCCGATGATGACCGGTGGCCGCGGCCGCTGGGCCGGCTTGGGCAGCGCGGGCGAGTCGGTCAGCCGGTAGTGCGCGCCATCGAAGGAGAACGTCTCGTCCACCCCGGTGGTCCACAGCCCGGTGATGATGGCCAGCTGCTCCTCGAACCGGTCGAAGCGCTCGCGCAGCGGCGGGAACGGAATGCCGTAGGCGGCGTGCTCGCCCTCGTACCAGCCGGTGCCGATGCCGAGCTCGACCCGGCCGCCGCTCATCTGGTCGACCTGCGCCACCGTGATCGCCAGCGGGCCGGGCAGCCGGAACGTGGCCGCGGTCATCAGCGTGCCGAGGCGGATCCGCCTGGTCTCGACGGCCAGCGCGGCCAGCGTGGCCCAGGAGTCGGTCGGCCCCGGCAGGCCCGGGGCGTCACCCATCTTCAGGTAATGGTCGGACCGGAAGAAGGCGTCGAACCCGAGTTCCTCGGTAGCCTGCGCCACCCGGCGCAGCGTCTGGTAGTCGGCGCCCTGCTGCGGCTCGGTGAAGATCCGGAGTTTCATGGCTCCATCCTGCCAGGCGGCGCTGAGCGGTGCCCTGGGAGCCGGCCGAGCCGGAGTCACTCGCCGGGGTCGAACAGGCGCGAGGGATCGGCGGCGGCCGACGAACCCGGGGTCCCGCGGCGGAAGAAACGGTGCCAGGTGACCTCGCCGGCGGGAGTGCGCCGGCCGACCCAGCCGACGCCGGTCCTGAGGTAGCACGGCGCTAAGGTGTGCCCCGCCATGGCCGGGCGCACCGCCTCGATGAGGACCACGCCGGCCCGGCCGGAGACGAGGGTCTCCGCGCCCGCCCGCATGGCCCGGCTCCGGTCGTCGGTAATGCCCATGGCTCCCGACGAGTCGGCCCATCCGTGGCGGCTTTCCCGCCGCTCCATCCACTCGCTGTCGGTCAGCGCGGTCCACGAGTAAAAGATCATGACCTGCCCAGCAATCTGACGCCACGTGGCCACGGTGGCCCTGGCAGTTTCCGACGTTAACGCACTATTAGGCCACTCGTCTAATCTCGACTAGTGTCGAAGTGTTGCGATTGGCAATATTGCCAATCGAGTACGGTACGAGAGTGTCGATAAGCGACGAATCGGACCCAAGAGCCTACGTCAGGCTGGCGGCACGGCTGCGCCGGGAAATCGCGGAGGGCAAGCTCGCCCCCGGCATGCCGACGCCGTCCATCACCACGCTGACCCAGGAGTACGGGCACGCACGCCAGACGTGCGCCAAGGCCCTGCGCACGCTGGAGGACGAGGGCCTGCTGACCCGGATCCCGGGCCTGGGTTATTACGTGACCGGCACCACCGGCGCGCAGTCCCCGGCCAAGCCCTCCTGAGCGCGCCCCGTTGAGCTGGCGCCGTCAGGCCGGCCGGGGCCTGGTCAAGGTGGCGACGCACTCGACGTGGTGGGTCATGGGGAACGCGTCGAACCCGCGCAGGCCCTCCAGCGTCCAGCCGCGCGCGCGGAGCAGCCCGATGTCGCGGGCCAGCGTGGCCGGGTCGCAGGATACGTAGGCGAACCTGGCCGCGCTGCTGCCAGGTGCGCTGAGGAAGTCGATGACCGCACGGGCCAGCCCGGCGCGCGGCGGGTCGGCCACGATCAGCCGGGCCTGCTGCAGCACGTCCCGTTCCCGGCCCTGGCCCAGCGCCTTGCGGCCCTGCATCTTGCGGCTCAGTACCGAGGCCACATCCCCCTTGTGCACCCGGGCCCACGGCCACGGCCGCAGGTTGTGCCGGGCATCGTGGACGGCCGCGCTGTCGGCCTCGATCCCGGCCACGTTCCCGTCCGGCCCGACCGCCGGGGCCAGCGCCCCGGCGAACAGTCCCGCGCCGCAGTACAGATCCAGGGCCACATCGCCCGGCTGCGGCGCTAGTGCGTGCAGGACGGCCTGCGTCAGCACCTCGGCCGCGTCCGGGTGCACCTGCCAGAAGGCGGTGGCGCTGACCTGCCAGTCCCGTCCGGCCGCGTGCTGGGTCAGGTAGGGCCTGCCGCGCAGCGGCGTCAGCCGCGGCCCTTGCCGGCGCAGCACCGAATCGGCGGGCGGCAGGTCCGCTGTGCTTCCGGAAGACACAGCAGGTTCGGAGGACCGGCCCCGCGGGCGCATGCTCATGATCACCGCCCGCTCCCCCGTCCTCGGCGCGACCACGGCCTCAAGTGAGTCGGTTCCCGGCCAGCGGCGGGTCGTGAGCCCCAGGCCGGTGACGGCGGGATGAGCGATCAGGCACTGGTCGATGCCGATGACCTGGTGCGAGCGGTGCGCGCGCAAGCCGGCCACCCCGTCTTCGGTGACCGCGAACTGCACCCGGGTCCGCCAGCCCAGGCCCTTATCAGCGGACCCCTCATCAGCCGGCCCTTCACCAGCGGGCTCCTCATCACCTTTCAGGGCCTCCACCGCGACCTCACGGTCCAGCCCGGCCAGCCGGCTGAGCTGCTCCCGGATCACGGTGGCCTTGAGTGCACGCTGGGCTGGCAAGGCCACATGCTGCCAGTCGCATCCGCCGCAGGCGCCCGGCCGGGCGTAGGGGCAGGGGGCCGGGACGCGATCCGGCGACGGCGTCAGGATCTCGACCGCGTCGGCGCGGGCCAGCCGCGACGTGACCTCGGTGATCCGGGCCAGCACCGTCTCGCCTGGCAGGGTGTGCCGGACGAAGACGACCGGTCCGTCGTCGGGCCGGGCGACGCACCAGCCACCGTGCGCCACGTTCTCCGGTGTTACCTTGACGATGTCCCCGGTCCGGTAATTCATGGGGTCGCATTCTCGCATGTGAGGGCATACCTTTGGCGAGGCGCCCCTTCCGGGGTCCCCGCTCATCGTGGAGGGACGGTCGTGCACATCGTGATCATGGGCTGCGGGCGGGTCGGGTCCACGCTCGCCCACATCCTCGAGGACCGGGAGAATTCCGTCTCGGTTATCGACAGGGACCCCGACGCATTCCGCCGGCTCCGCTCGTCCTTCAAGGGCGACAAGGTCACCGGGATCGGATTCGATCGCGCCGTACTGACCCAGGCCGGGATCGAGCGCGCGGATGCGTTCGCCGCGGTCAGCAGCGGCGACAACTCCAACATCATCGCCGCCCGGGTGGCCCGGGAGACGTTCGGCGTCGATCGGGTGGCCGCGCGGATCTACGATCCGCGCCGGGCCGAGGTGTACGAGCGGCTGGGCATCCCGACCGTGGCCACGGTCCGCTGGACTGCGGATCAGATGCTGCGCAAGCTGCTGCCGGAGGGCGGCGAGCCGCTGTGGCGCGATCCCACCGGGAAGATCGTGCTGGCCGAGGTGGCCTTCTCCGCCGGCTGGATCGGCGAGCAGGTCAAGGCCATGGAGGCCAGCACCATGACCCGGATCGCCTTCCTGGACCGGCTCGGCCAGGCGTTCGTGCCCGAACCAGGCACCGTCCTGCAGGAAGGGGACGTGCTGCACGTGGTGGCCCGGGAAGATGACCTGGACCGGATCGCCGCGGCCTTCGCCCGGGGAGGTGAGCACTGATGCGGATCGCGATCGCCGGAGCCGGCGCGGTCGGCCGGTCCATCGCCGGCGAACTGCTCGAGAACGGGCACGAAGTCCTGCTCATCGACAACGAGCCGAGGAAAATCAGGCTGGACAGCGTGCCGCGGGCCGAGTGGCTGCTGGCCGACGCCTGCGAGATCAGCTCGCTGGACGACGCCGGGCTGCAGCGCTGCCAGGTGGTGATCGCCGCCACCGGCGACGACAAGGCCAACCTGGTCGTGGCGCTGCTGGCCAAGACCGAGTACGGGGTCCCGCGGGTGGTGGCGCGGGTGAACCACCCGGGCAACGAATGGCTGTACAACGAATCCTGGGGAGTCGATGTCGCCGTCTCCACCCCCCGGCTGCTCTCCGCCCTGGTCGAGGAGGCGGTCAGCGTCGGCGACCTGGTCCGGCTCATGACGTTCGGGCAGAGCGAGGCAAGCCTGGTCGAGCTGACCATGCCTGACGACGCGCCGCTGGTCGGCCAGCGGGTCGGCGGGATCGAGTGGCCCTCGGACACCTCGCTGGTGGCCATCTTGCGCGAGGGCCGGGTGCTGGTGCCCCATCCCGACGACCCGCTGCAGGCAGGCGACGAGCTGTTCTTCGTGACCAGCGAGGACGTCGAGGAGGAGCTGGCCCATCTGCTGCGGGTCAGCGACCCGGCGTCATGAGCTGAGCCCTGTGAGCTGAGCACGGTGAGCTGGTTAGCGCGTCTCGGTGAACTCCGGCCCGCGCTCGAACGGGTTCAGGTCACCGCCGAACTTGTTCTGCTCGTCCTGCCCGGCCTGCTGCTCCTCCAGCGCCTGGCGCGCCTCGGGCGGCAGCCGGAGCTCGAGTATCTCCCGTGGCGGCACGGGGTGATCGCCGCGGACCACGACGACGTCCCGGAACACGTCCTCGAGCAGCTCGGCCTCGGGGCCGCCGTCCGCGGCCGGGCCGGTGAACAGGCCGCGGAGGAACCAGCGCGGACCGTCGACGCCTGCGAACCTCACCAGGCGCAGGCCCGAGGCCGGCTGGCCGGGCTCGGTCGGCACCTCGGCCAGCAGCTCGGTGCCGAACGGCCCCTCACCCTCCTCGCTGCGCCCGCCCGCGGTGGCCACCTCGGCGGCGATCTCGGACCGCACGTCGTCCCATAGCGTGTCCCGGCGGGCCGCCGCGAAAGCCTGGATCTGCACTTCGCTCTGCCCGTACTTGACCGTCACCCAGGCGCCATGCTGCTCGGCCATGACGAGCTGGATCTCGTGCTCGGGTCCCACCGGCACGTACAGGCTGCCCAGGTCGACTCGCTCGCGCTCCGGGTAGGCCTCGGCCGAGTCCCACGGACCGCCGCCGTCCCGCAGCGGCTCCGCGGGCTCGTCGTCCTCGCCTTCGAACGGCTCGTCGTACTCGAGCTCGTCGCTGCGGCCCGCGTCCTGCGATCGACGCCGACGAAACACTCCGCATACTCCTTTTTCGAATATTGTACCGGCCGCGGGGGAAACCCCTCAGCCCGTCGAGCCGAAGCCGCCTTCGCCCCGGCTCGAGCCGGGCAGCGCCTCCGCCTCGTGGAACACCGCTCGTTCCACCCGCTGGATGACCAGCTGGGCAATCCTGTCGCCGCGCCGGAAGCTGACCGCGCGATCGGTGTCCGTGTTGAGCATCGTTACCTTGATCTCGCCCCGGTAGCCCGCGTCCACGGTCCCCGGCGCGTTCACCAGCGTGACCCCGTGGCTGGCGGCCAGCCCGGAGCGGGGATGCACGAAGGCCGCGTAGCCCGCGGGCAGCGCGATAGCCAGGCCGGTCCGG
Source organism: Streptosporangiaceae bacterium (assembly GCA_049284535.1). Classification (GTDB taxonomy): domain Bacteria; phylum Actinomycetota; class Actinomycetes; order Streptosporangiales; family Streptosporangiaceae; genus Palsa-504. The sequence goes on along the minus strand of JBAPYC010001078.1, from coordinate 7,501 downwards.
ACCAGGGCCCGCTCGCCCGGGCCGAGCTCGACGTCCTCAGCGGCGGCCAGATCTGCACCCGCGTCGCCCGGGTGGGCATAGGACGGCAACGGGACCCCGGGATCGAGGCGCTTAATCAGCACATCCGGTTCGGAAGGCAACGAAAACTCCTTACTGCTTGCACGCACCGTGAGGATAGCGCGACATCGCGGCGCCAGGACCCATTCTGCTGGGTCCGGCTGGCTGGGCCCATCTTATGGATCGTCCGGCACCGGGTCGCCGGGTTCGCGGCGCCTCAGCTCCGGCAGCGCCCTGGTGATCACCGCCACCACGGGCACGGCCACGACCGCTCCCGGGATGCCAGCCAGCACGCCACCGGCCGCCAGCGAGAGGATGACGGCCAGCGGGTGCAGCCGGATGACCCGGCCGACCACCTGGGGCTGCAGCAGGTGGGCTTCAAGCTGGTCCTCGACCACCAGCACGCCCAGCAAGATGACCGCTTCCAGCCAGCCCTTGGCGGCCAGCGTCACCAAGATGGCCAGGCCGCCGGCCGCCAGCAGCCCGACGAGCGGCACGAAGGCGGCCAGGAACACCAGGACCGCCAGCGGCAGCGCCAGCGGCACGTGCATGATCCCCAGGGCCAGGCCGATGACGACCGCGTGAATGGCGGCTACCGCGATGGTGCCGCGCATGTAGTACACCACGGCCAGCCAGGCGGCGTGCCCGGCCCGGTCCATCCGCCGCGCGGTATCGGTCCGCATGGCGCCGAGCAGCCAGGCCCAGATCCGTTCCCCGTCCTTGATCAGGAAGAACATGACGAACAGCATGAGCACGAGGCCGGCGAGGAACTCCGAGGCGATCTTGCCCCCGGTGAGCACGGTCCCCTCGACCAGGGACTGGTGCTTGCTCAGGTAACTCGGAATGTCGTTCAGCGCGGTCTCGACGCTGTTGCCCTTCAGGTGCAGTGGCGGCCCCGCCAGCCACGACTGGATCTGCGTGGTCGTGTGCTTGACCTCGTTCACCAGGGCGGGATAGTCGGCCGACACCCGGTTGGCCACGAGCGTGACCAGGCCGCCGAACACCGCAGCCGCGATGAGCAGGGTGCACCAGGTGGCGGCGAGGCGGTGCAGGCCGGCCCGGCGCAGCCGGGCCTGCAGCGGCTGCAGCAGGGCGGTGAGAAGCAGCGCCGCGATGCACGGCACCACCACGATGTACAAGATGCCGAGGATGCGGATGACCAGGTAGATGGTGGCCGCGAGCAGCAGCAGCCGCCACGACCACGCCGCCCCGGTCTGCAGCCAGCTGGGCACCCGGCTGTGCTCAGCCGGGTTCACGCGGCGTTCCGGCATGGACACCAGGGTCTGTTCTGGAGTCCGTACCCGTCCGCTCTCAGCCATCGCGCGGCGGTTCTGCTCCCGGATTCCCGCGCCACGCTCGATCTGCTCGCGCACGCCCTCGCCGCGCGCGACGCGGTCTTCCTGCGCGGTCAGGTCCGGATCCTGATCGGCGGCGCGATCATCCGTGTTCAGACCATCCGGGGCATCCGTATCCGTATCCGTATCCGGATCTGCATCCGCGTCCGGATCGGTACGCCCCGTGTCGTCCGTCATGATGGCCCGGCCGCCGCTGTCCGCACGGGATAGGCCGTCGCCGCCCGTGCCGTTCGTCCGGTCCTGGCCATGATGATCGGCCGCCTTCCAGGTCGCGACTATCCAGGCGAGCGCGTCACGGCCGGCCCGCCGCCCGCGCCCCTGCCACGACTCCATCTGACCCACTACTCTCGACTTCATGCATGACTATCGCGAACGGCTCCGCGTACCGGTCGCCTGGTGGCTGCTCGGCATTCCGACCGTCCTCATCTTCGGCGCCACGCTCTACGCCGGCCTGGACGAGCCCTGGCCGGTCATCATCGTGGTGGGGCTGATCGCGGCCTGTGCCGCCATGCTGATCTCCCTGAGCGTGGCCAAGGTGGAAATCCGGGACGGGACCCTGCGAGCCGGCGGGGCGGTGCTTCCCCTGGCGACGATCGAAGAGGTTTCCACCCTCGACGAGAAACAGACGACGCTCATGCGCGGCCCGCGGGCGAACCCGGCGGCCCACCTTTATTCGCGACCCTACCTTAAGGAATCCGTCTACATCGGGGTGCAGCCTGGCGGCACGCCGGACGTGCCGTACTGGCTGGTCGGCACCAGGCACCCGGCGGAACTGGCCGCGGCCATCGACCAGTGCCGGGTACAGGCCGGCACCGAACCAGTGGCATGATTGCGCGGACGGGGTAGCGGGCGGGGTCATAAGGAGGCACTGGGATGGCAGCAGAGAAGAAAGTTGATCTGGGCACCAAGGTCGTCAGCGCGGTAGCGGCCATGGCGGCCGCGTTCGTGGCCCGCAAGCTGATCACGTTCGCCTGGACCAAGGCTGTGGGCAAGGAGCCTCCCACGCACCCGGAGGACCCGACGGTGGCCCTGAGCGAGGCGCTCACCTGGTCCGTGCTGACCGGCATCACCGTGGAGGCGGCGAGGCTGCTCGCGACCCGGGCTGCGGCACGCAGAACGTACAGCGACCCGGACAGCGAGCGCGCCACCGCCGCGGACGGCTAAGCCGCGCACTCCCGGCAGACCAGCTGGCCATTGCGGTCTTCGGCAAGCTGGCTCCGGTGGTGCACAAGGAAGCACCGGGAACACGTGAACTCATCCGCCTGTCGCGGAATCACCCGGAACGAGAGTTCCTCGTTCGACAAGTCGGCCCCCGGCAACTCCAGGGACTCGGCAACATCGTCGGGATCAAGATCGATGGTGCTCGATGACTTGTCCATCCGGCGTGCCTGAAGTTCCTGGAGGCTGTCCTCTGTCAGGTCATCGTCGGTCTTCCGCGGGCTGTCGTAGTCGGTAGCCATCTGAGACCTCCCATCCCCCTTCATCCGTAGTGCGCTATTGCTGCGCGGGTGTAACGCTTTCAAGGCCATAGTTGTGCCCGATTCCGGCGGGGAATTCTGTCACGTTCGCGCCCAGCGCACACGCGGCACGCCGATAGCTCCTGACACGTCCCATTGCCGGCCTGCTAGCCGGTCTCTTCCCCACGACGTTCCCCATCTCGCTCTGGGTTCAGACCACAGAGAAAGGTATCAAGCTGCCGGTACAGCTCGGGACTGGCGGCTACCGTCATGGACGAGCTCTCCGGCTGGCCGGCCAGGCCGCCGACCCTCGCCCCCGCCTCCCGCGCGACCAGGCCGCCGGCCGCGTGATCCCAGGCGTGCAGGCCACGCTCGTAGTACGCGTCCAGCCGCCCGGCGGCCACCGAGCACAGGTCCACGGCGGCCGAGCCGCCGCGCCTGATGTCCCGGACGTGCGGCAGCAGGGCCGCCACGACCTCGCCCTGGACCTGGCGGCGTCCCGCGTCGTAGCCAAAACCCGTCCCGACCAGGGCCTGGCCAAGCGGTACCCCTGAGTTGCAGCGCAGCGCGGTCCCGCTGCCCGGGGTTCCCGGGGATCCGTCGCGGTGCAGCCAGGCACCCTGGCCGGCTATTGCGGTGAACCTCTCCCCGGCGCGGGGCACTTCGACCACTCCCGCCACCACCGTTCCGTCCACCTCCGCGGCGATGGACACGGCCCAGTCGCGCAGGCCGTACAGGTAGTTGACGGTCCCGTCCAGCGGGTCGATCACCCAGCGGACCTGGCCGGATGCGAAGGCTCCGGAGCCCTGCTCCCCCGCGGCCTGGTCACCGGCGCTCTGGTCACGGGCGCTCTGGTCGCCGGCGGTCTGGCCGCCTTCCTCACCGAGGACGGTGTCGCCAGGCCGGACCGCCCGGATCCGCCCGGTGATGAGGGCTTCGGAGCGGCGATCCATCTCGGTCACCACGTCGGTGGGACTCGACTTGGTCTGGACCACCTCGGGCCGCCCGTCCCCCCGCCAGGAGGCCAGCAGGCGGCCCGCCTCGGCGGCCGCGTCCACCGCCATCCGCAGGAGCTCCCGGCCGTCCGGGCCGGCCTGGACATCGGTCATGCTGACGTGGCCTCCTGGGCTCGTCGCGGGGCGGACTGAGTGTACCGGCAGCAGTCTGCCGGGCAGGTCTGGTCCGGGATGCCCACGGTCCCGAGCGCGGCCTGCGCCCCGGGCAGCTCTGCGGGGAGCGCCAGGCGCTCCCGGACCAGCTCGGTGATCATCGAGGCGAACCTGGGATCGGTGCCTGGGGTGGCCGCGCGGGCGAAGGCCAGGCCCAGCGACTCGGCGCGCTGTGCGGCCTCGGTGTCCAGGTCGTGCCGGACCTCCATGTGGTCGGACACGAACCCGACCGGGATCACCACGACCGCGCTGGTCCCGGACTTGGCCAGCTCGCTCAGGTGGTCACACACGTCCGGCTCCAGCCAGGGCTGGGCCGCAGGCCCGCTCCGGCTCTGGTACACGAGCGTCCGGGGATGGCTGGTGCCGACCCGTTCGGCAATAAGCCGGGCCGCCTCGGTCAGCTCGGCCACATACCGGCCGCCCTCCGGCCCGGCCGCCTTCGCCATCGCCAGCGGGATGCTGTGCGCGGTGAAGACCAGGTGGGCGCCCGGCCGGACCTCGGCGGGCAGCGTCTCAAGCGCGGCGCGGGCGCTGGCGGCGAACGGCTCGATGAAGCCGGGGTGGTTGTAGAAACGCCTGATCTTGTCGATGCGGGGGGCGTCCGGGCCGACCTGCGCCCGGGCCCGCTCGATGTCGTCCAGGTACTGGCGGCAGCTCGAGTAGGAGCTGTACGCCGAGGTCACGAACGCGACGGCCCGCTGGACGCCGTCCTGGGCCATGGTCCGCACCGTGTCGGCCAGGTACGGGGTCCAGTTCCGGTTTCCCCAGTACAGCGGGAGCGAGAGCCCGCTGGCATCCAAATCCGCGCGCACCGCGGCCAGCATGTCCCGGCACTGCTGGTTGATCGGGCTCACGCCGCCGACGGCGTAGTAGTGCTCGGCCACGCCGGCCAGCCGTTCCGGCGGGATGCCGCGGCCGCGGGTGACGTTCTCCAGGAACGGCATCACCTCCTCAGGGCCCTCGGGGCCACCGAAGGAGACGAGCAGGAACGCGTCGTAGGCCGGCATGCCTCCATCCAACCAGCACCCCCAGGCCAGCCGGCACCGCCGGCCGCAGTGGCTACCGGCCGTGCCCCAAGGCCGGCCGCCAAATCTGTTTGGCCGCGGCCGATATCGTGACGATCATGAGGCAATGCGGCCGATGACGGATATTGACGACGAGAAAAGCCCGGTCAGCCGCTCCCCCTCCCCCGCCCTGCCCCGGCCGCTGCGCCCGTACGCGCAGATCTTCACCGTCCCCGGGGCCTGGCGGTTCTCCGTGGCCGGCGTCATCGGCCGGATGCCGATGGCGATGTTCGGGCTGGGCACGGTGCTGCTGATCTCGGCCTCGACCGGGAAGTACGGCGTGGCCGGCGCGGTGTCCGCGATCGGCTCGCTGGGCTACGCGTTCGCCTCGCCGCGGATTGCCCGCCTGGTCGACACCCGTGGCCAGCGCCAGGTCCTGCTTCCGCTGCTGGCCGTGTTCGCCCTGGCCACCGCGGCCCTGATCGCAGCCGTGGAAGCGCACCTGCCGACCTGGACCTACTTCCTGCCGGGAGCTGTCGCGGGCACGACCATGCCGGCGCTGGGCACCCTGGTCCGGGCCCGGTGGAGTGTCCTGCTGGCGGGCTCACCCCAGCTGCACACGGCCTTCTCCTTCGAATCAGTGGCCGATGAGGTGTGCTTCATTGTCGGCCCGGTCGCCGTCACGCTGCTGGCTACCGAGGTCTATCCGGCCTCCGGGATCGGCGCGGCCGCGCTGTTGTGCCTGGCCGGGTCGCTGTGGTTCGCGGCCGAGCGGTCAACCGAGCCCGCCGTCGCCCCGCCGGAGCCTGGCCCGGGACATCTGGGACGGCGCCGCGGCGCCGCCGCGCCCGGCCTGGTCGTGCTGGCCCCGGTCTATCTGCTGCTCGGGGCGATGTTTGTGTCCGTCGACCTGAGCACGGTGGCATTCGCCCAGCAATTCGGGCATAAGCCGCTGGCCGGGTTCATCCTGGGCGCGTACGCCTTCGGCAGCGCGACCGGCGGCCTGTGGTACGGCTCCCGGCAGTGGCGGGCCGCGATCGGCAAGCGGTTCGCGCTGACCCTCACGCTGACCGTGCTGGGCGTGGCCACCTTCTGGGCCCAGCCGAACCTGATCACGCTGACCTGCGGGATCTACCTGTGCGGGCTGACCATCGCGCCTACCCTGATCGCCGGCTATGGCCTGGTCGAGGCCCAGTCCAGGCCGGGACGGCGCACCGAGGCCATGTCCTGGCTGGGCAGCGGCATCGGGGTCGGCCTGGCCGTCGGGTCATCGGTGGTCGGTTTCGTCATCGACGCGCACGGGCCGCGGTTCGGCTATGCGTTCGCCGCGCTGTGCGGGCTGGCCAGCGCCGTGACCTGTTGGCTTGGCCTGCGGCGGCTGCGCGTGCCGGCGCCCTCTGCTGGATAGCTCTGGCTCGGGGATAGTCCTGGCTCGGGGATAGTCCTGGCTCAGGGATTGTTCTGGGCGTACTCGCTGGCCAGGGCGAGCACCTCGTTCACGTACCAGGTCGCGTGGTTGTAGGCGAAGATCGCCCCGGACAGGGTGGCGCTGTTCCCGGCGCCGTCGGCACACAGCATGCGCGCGGCCGAGGGCACCGCGTCCAGCGGGTTCAAAATGTCCGGCGCGCCGGTCTGGCCGAACCCGTCAATTCCCCATTCGGCCCAGGTGGACGGCAGGAACTGCATCGGGCCGAGGGCTCCCGCGCTGGACGGGCCGACGTTGGCGCCGTCGCCGCTCTCGATCTCGCCGATCGCGGCCAGCACCGTCCACGACATTCCCGGGCAGTACTCCTTCGCGGATTCCTGGTAGAGCATCAGGTAGCTGCTGGGCACGCCGGTGGTCGGAACATTGGTGGCCACCGGGAGCTTGCTCGCGCTGATGCTGAAATACGGCACCAGGTTCCGGACCTGGCCGTGCGCGCCGATGACCGACTTGATCTTCGGCGCCAAGGCGGCCAGGTTCGCACCCGGGGCGTTGATGAGCACAGCGACGTTCTTGATCAGGCCGAGCTGCGCCGAGCGCGCGCTGTTCACGATGGCGTCCACACCCGGCACGCTGAGCGCGGCGGCGGGGCCGGCCGGCACCCGGGCCTGGACCGCGGCCGAGACCGGATAGGACCGGCCGGCGGTCAGGCCGAGCTTTTTGGCCGCGGCACGGGTCGCGACGAGCCGCCCCTGCGCCAGGCCGGACCAGACGGAGTTCGCGGCCGCGGTCTGCGGCGACGTCCAGGAGCGGAACGCGGTCCCGGACACGCCGAGCACGTCGGCGCGGTGGCCGTTGAGCGTGACCTCGCCGCCGTCGACCGCCAGCACGGACCGCACCCCGGCCAGCTTGGCGATCCGGGCCACCTGGGCCGGCGTTACCCCGGTCGGCACCGCGGCGATCAGGTCGGGAACGAACAGCTGCCGCGGCGGCGCGCCGGCCGAGCCCGGGGCGTGCAGCGAGCCCGGGGCGGAGC
>JBAPYC010001077.1:0-8783 GCA_049284535.1 Streptosporangiaceae bacterium | reverse complement strand
GTCCTGCCCCCGCGGTCCCGGCACCGTCCCGCCGCTCAGCCGGCCGCCTGGCGGCGCTGGGCCGCCGCACGGTGGTGATCACCCTGTCCGCCGTCGTGCTCGTGGCGGCCATCGCCGTGGTCGCGGTCCTGCTGACCTAAGCGGCGATCATGGCCGGTCGCCCGGCGTCCGTGACACGATGTCCAGATGGCCGAGACCGATCTCAAAGCCGACCTCCGCCGCTACCTGCAGGACGGGCGCGACGCGGTGCTGTGGAAGCTCGAGGGCTTGTCCGAGTACGACGCGCGCCGCCCGCTGGTGCCGACCGGGACCAACCTGCTCGGGCTGGTCAAGCATCTGGCCGGTGTCGAGATGGCGTACTTCGGCGAGACGTTCGGGCGGCCCTGTCCCGACCGGCTGCCCTTCGATGACCCGGATCCGTACGCGGACATGTTCGCCGCTCCCGGTGAATCACGCGAGTTCATCACCGGTCTGTACAGGAAAGCCTGGGCACACGCGGACGTCACCATCGAGACGCTGCCGCTGACAGCCGTGGGACACGTGCCGTGGTGGCCGGCCGACCGCAGCGAGGTGACGCTGCACCACATCCTGGTCCGTGTGGCGACGGAGACGAGCCGTCATGCCGGGCAGGCCGACCTCGTCCGCGAGCTCATCGACGGAGCGATCGGCCTGACGGCCGCCCGGCCCAACGTCCCAGCGAGTGACGAAGCCGACTGGGGGGCACTCTACGACCGGGTCGAAGACGCCGCCCGGCAGGCGGCCGGGATCGGCCGTGACGACGCGGCGGCGAGGTCATGACGGCGAGCCAGCAGCCAGCGCCGGCGATGCGGCCGGAGGACCTGGGGGCGTTCTTCCTCGAACGGGCCAACGCCGGGGACGTCGATGGTGTCGTCGCACTGTATGAGCCCAGGGCCGTGCTGGCCGCCCCGGCCGGGCAGCTCGCCGTCGGGCATCAGGAGATCCGCCAGGTCTACGCCGGATTGCTGGCGGATCGGCCCGTGTTTTCCGCGGCGGGTCAGTCACCCGCGATCATCCAGGGGGATCTGGCGCTCACCTCAACCCGTCTGCCGGGTGGCGGGGCCACGGCCGAGGTAGCGCGCCGCCAGCCGGACGGGACCTGGCGGTGGGTGATCGATCAGCCGGCCTTGCTGCCCTGAGCGGCACTTTCCCGGGCGGACCACGGGAAGGGGAGCAGGTCGGGTTCGACCCAGCTGCGCCGGGCCGGCCCCGAGGCCAGCGTCGAGGACCGGTAGTGCCGGCCGAGCAGCCGCTTGTCGAGCAGCGCGGGGTAGCGGCCGGCGAATACCTCGAAGTCGGCGCAGCCCGGATCGCTGCCGGCATGGTGAGCCACGAGCTCCACCCAGGCCCGGGAGACCGTGTGGTGGTATTTCTGCGGAGCCTGCTCGTACGCGGTTATCTGCTGTAGCCAGCCGCAGACCTTGGTGACCGCGGCCGGCATGCCGTAGCGGCGCACGGCCACGAAGGCCAGGTGGATGTGCTGGCGGTGCCGGAACAGCCCGGCCGGGCCGGTGATGGCGGGCAGCAGCGTGGTCAGTTCAGAGCCGGCGTGCGCATGAGGGCCGTGTGGTGTCATCAGCTGGCCTCCTCCAGGGCGGAAATCACAGCGTGATAGCCGGCGATCTGGTCGGCCGATAGCCCGGCGAGCGCGGTGCGTTCCAGGTCCGCGATGACCGCGAGAACACGCCCGGCGGCCGCGTGGCCCGCCTCGGTCAGCGGCAGCCGGAAGGACCTGCGGTCACCGGGATCCAGCTCCCGGGTGAGGTAGCCGCGGCTCTCCAGCCGGTCCAGGATCCCGGTCAGGGTGCTGGCCCGGCTGCCGGTCTGCTCACTGAGCTGGCGAACGTTCAGCGTGCCGCCGTCACCCAGGTTGGCCAGCACGTTGATCTCGGCGGCGCTGAGCCGCAGCCCGGCCAGCGCATGTCCCAGCAGGTGCAGCGTGTGGTGGGTAGCGCGCTGCAGCACGAGCACCGTTCCGGGTAGTCCGCTTTCGGATATCACGAAACTGAACTATACGGGAATGAAGAATCGAAAGCGAGGGAATTCCCAGCGGACTGTTGCTAGTCAATGGCCGATGCGATCACTCGCCGCGGATGATTCGCGGCTTCCCTTCGGCTGGTTAGATCGCGTGCGTGGCAGAGGATGCAGATGATGACGTGGCCAAGCTGGCTACCGAGGCGTACTTGTACGGCTTCCCGCTGGTGTTCAACCTCGACCAGGTGCTGCGGTATGTGACCACGGGGGTCGGCTCCAACCCAAAGGCGCCGTTCAACCAGTTCAGCCACGCCCGGACTCTCGCCGGGCCGCAGGACACCTTCGTGACGATCAACAACGACACGCTCTACTCGATGGCCCAGCTTGACCTGAGCGTCGGCCCGGTCCGTCTGCACGTCCCGGATACCAATGGCCGGTATTACGTGCTGCAATTCGTGGACGCCTGGACCAATAACTTCGCCTATGTCGGGCACCGGGCCACCGGCACCGGGGAAGGTGACTTCCTGCTCGTGCCACCGGGCTGGTCCGGCCAGGCACCCGGCGGTGTGACGGTGATCCACGTCCCGACCCGGGTGGCCAGCATCGTCGGCCGGTGGGCCTGCGCCGGCGGCCCCGACCTGGCTGCCGTCCATACGCTGCAAGACGCGGCCACGCTCGAGCCGGCCGATGCCACCGCGCAACCGGACGGCATTCCCAGCCCAGACCCCTCGGTCCCAGCTGACCTGGTGTTCTGGGAGAAACTGCGGCTGTGGTCACAGGCGTTCCCGCCCGCCCCGCGCGACCTTCCCCTGCAAGACAGCCTCGCGGCGACCGGGATCACGCAAAGCGGCCCGTCGCCTTACATCGCGCCGGAACCACGCCTGGCCGAGGCGGTGCGCCACGGGCTCACCGCCGGCCAGAGCACGCTGACGAACATCCTGCACGCGGGCGGCAGCAGCCCGGAGGTCCACGGCTGGAAACTGACCATGCACGTGTTCGACTACAACCTCGACTACTTCGAGACCGGCACGCTCGACGACCCGCAATTCAAGATCACCGACCCGAAGATACGCATCGTCGAGCGGGCCGCGGCCGCGATGGGCGGCCTGTGGGGCAACCACGCCTACGAGGCCGTCTACATCATGACCTACCACGACGATCGGGGCGATCAGCTCACCGGCCAGCGCAGCTATACCCTGCGGCTCGACCCGCCCCCGCCAGTCGGGGCGTTCTGGTCGCTGACGATGTACGACGTCCCAGACTTCTTCCTGGTCGCCAACGACATCAGCCGTTACTCCCTCGGCGACCGCACACCCGGCATCATCTACGCCGCTGACGGGTCGCTTACCATCACCCTCAGCCACGCCCGGCCCGGCGATCCAGCCGCCGCCGCCAACTGGCTACCCGCTCCGGCCGGCGATTTCCGCCCGGTCCTGCGCATGTACGAGCCCGCGCCCGAGGTGCTCAGCCAGACCTACACCGTCCCGCCCATCACCCGATCCCGTCTCGAGTAGGTCCCCGGGGAGCGGATGGCGGCCGGAAAACCGCTTGCCGTCCGGGGGACAGCGGTGGGGACAATGAGCTCCGTGGCTGAATCCTGGATGATTGATGAGCTGGCGCACGCCGGGCCCGAGCACCTCGACCCGGACTTCGTCGCCGGGTACGAGCGCAAGCAGGGATACCCGGACCCCGGCAGTGACCTGGACATCTTCGAGCGGCAGGGCCTCGGGCCGGGTTCGGAGGTGATCGACCTCGGTGCGGGGCTGGGGCAGTTCGCGATCGCGGCCGCGCACCGGTTCAGGCACGTTACCGCGGTGGACGTCTCCCCGGCCATGCTGGCCGCGCTGCGGCAGGGCGCGGCCGCGGCCGGGCTCACCAACCTGGACTTCGTGCAGGCGGGCTTCCTCAGCTACACCCACGCCGGGCCGCCGGCCGACGGCGTGTACACCCGCCACGCGCTGCACCAGCTGCCGGACTTCTGGAAAGTGCTGGCGCTGAACCGGATCGCGGCCATGCTGCGGCCCGGCGGCGTGCTGCGGCTGCGTGACCTGATCTACGACTTCACGCCGGAACAGACGGGGCAGGTCTTCCGCGACTGGTTCGCCCACGCCGCCAGCGATCCCGCGGAGGGCTACACCGGCGAGGACTACGCCGTGCACATCCGCACCGAGTTCAGCACCTTCCGCTGGCTGCTCGAGCCGATGCTGACCGCAACCGGCTTCGAGATCGTCGAGGCCGAGTTCGCCGGGAAGCTGTATGGCGCCTACACCTGTGTCAAGACCAGCTGAGGCGGCCGGGGTCACTTACGGCCGGTGAGCCGGGTGTATGCCTCCTGGTACCGGGCTTGGGTTGCCGCCACGACATCGGGTGGGATGGCCGGCCCCGGCGGCCGCCGGTCCCAGCCAAGCCCGGCGGACCAGTCCCGCACGAACTGCTTGTCCAGCGAGGGCTGCGGCCGGCCCGGCTGCCATTGCGAGGCCAGCCAGAACCGCGACGAGTCGGGCGTCAGCACCTCGTCGGCCAGCGTCAGCGTCCCGCTGGAGTCCAGGCCGAACTCCAGCTTGGTGTCGGCGATGACGATGCCGCGCGCCGCGGCCAGCTCGGCGCCGCGCCGGTACACCTCCAGGGTGACCCGCTCGAGCTGTGCCGCCACGGAGCCGCCTACCAGGTCGCACACCTCGTCATAGCTCAGCGGCTCGTCGTGCCCGATATCGGCCTTGGTGGTGGGCGTGAACACGGGCTCGGGCAGCCGGGATCCCTCGGCCAGCCCCGGCGGCAGCCGCACGCCGGAGATCGTGCCGGTTTCGTTATAGGAGGCCAGGCCGAGCCCGGCCAGGTAGCCGCGGGCGATGCACTCCACTGGCAGCATCTGCAGGCGGCGGCACCTGATGGCCCGTCCCTCCCAGTCCGCCGGGACGTCGGTCCCGGAGATCACGTGGTTCGGGATCAGCTCGCCGAGCTGGCCAAACCACCACAGGGATAGCTGAGTCAGCACCCGGCCCTTGCCCGGGATGGGGGTCGGCAGGATGACGTCGTAGATGCTCACCCGGTCCGAGGCCACCATGATGATGTCGTCGCCGTCGGAATACAGCTCCCGGACTTTCCCGGAATGCACCAGTTCCATCCCGCACTCCCTCCGTTCGGCGGCCAGCTACGCCAGTGTCCGGCACAGCGTACTAGCGCAGGGTGCGCGTACCATCGGGTGCCATGGCGGACCTCGGGGCTGCGTACCTCCAGGTGCAGACGACCACCGACTCCCGGGCCGAGGCGATGGAGCTTTCCCGCGCCGCGGTGGAGTCCCGGCTGGCCGCGTCCGCCCAGGTGGCCGGGCCGCTGGCGTCCATGTACTGGTGGGATGGCGCGCTGGAGCGTGCCGAGGAGTGGCTGGTGCTGTTCAAGCTCCCGGCCGACCGCTACGACGAGCTGGCCGCCTTCCTCACCGAACGGCACAGCTACGACGAGCCCGAAATCGTGGCGCTGCCCATCATGACCGGGTCAGCCGCGTACCTGAACTGGATGCGCGAGGAGACCCGGCCGGCCGAAGGCGCCTTATCGTGACGACCCGCCGTGAGGCGGAAACGGGCGGCTACCGCACTGGCTGCTACGGCACTGGCTGCTACGGGGACGGCGGCACGTTCCAGGACGTGATGACCGGCAGGTCGTGCTCGGTGCCAAGCGTGCTGACGGTCCCGGTGTCCAGCCGGAACAGCCGTCCGCCGACCGGCTCGAGCTGCAGGTAGCGGGCGGTCAGCACGCGCAGCACGTGCCCGTGCGCGACCAGCGCCACGTCCCCGCTGGACAGCAGGGGAGCGACACGGGCGAGCACCCGGTCGGTCCGCTGAGCCACGTGCTCGATAGTCTCGCCGGGATGCTCGGCGTCGCCCGGGATCACCCCGTCCCGCCACAGGTACCAGCCGGGCCGTGTCTCCTGGATCTGCGGCGTGGTCATCCCCTCATAGCCGCCGTAGTCCCATTCCCACAGGTCGGCATCGGGCTGGGCGTTGCTCAGGCCCGCGAAGGCCGCGGTGGTGACCGCCCGCCGGGCCGGGCTGGTGAAGGTGGCCACGATGTGGCGGCGCGACAGCAGCGGGCCCAGTGCCTTGGCCGCCTCCTCGCCACGATGGGTGAGCGGGATGTCCGTCCGGCCGGTGTGCTTGCCGGACTCGCTCCACTCGGTCTCGCCGTGCCGCAGCAGGATCAGGTCTCCCATGGCTCGATAACATAGCGGCAATGGCGCTTCCACCCACCCCTGGCCCACCCGTCCCTGGCCCGCTCGCCGGCATCCGGGTGCTCGACCTGACCAGGGCGCTGTCCGGGCCGTTCGCCACCATGGTCCTGGGCGACCTGGGCGCGGACGTGATCAAGGTCGAGGACGTCTGGCACGGCGATGACACCCGCCGCTGGGGCCCGCCCTTCCAGGGCGACGACGCGTCCTACTTTTTGTCGGTGAACCGGAACAAGCGCGGCCTGTCGGTCAACCTGAAGACGGAGCCGGGGCGCGACATCGTGCGCCGGCTCGCCATGACCAGCGATGTCCTGATCGAGAACTTCCGGCCGGGTACCGCGGCCCGGCTTGGCCTGGGCTATCCCGAGCTGGCCGGGCAGAACCCGGGACTGATCTACGCCTCGATCAGCGGATACGGCCAGACCGGGCCGAGCGCCGGCCTGCCCGGCTACGACGCAGTCGCGCAGGCCGTCTCGGGGATGATGAGCGTGACCGGCGAACCGGACGGCGAGCCGGTCCGGGCCGGGACCTCCACCGCGGACGTCGGGGCGGGCATGTGGGCGCTGATCGGCATCCTGGCCGCGCTGCACGCGCGGGAGGCCAGCGGCCGCGGCCAGCAGGTCGACATCTCGCTGCTGGACGGGCAGGTGGCCTGGCTGACCTACGTGGCCGGCAAGTACTTCGCGACCGGGCAGACGCCCGCGCGGCACGGCAGCGCGCACGAGAGCCTGACCCCGTACCAGGTCTTCGACACGGCCGACGCCCCGCTGATGGTCGCGGTGGGCAGCGACGGCCTGTGGCGGCGGTTCGCCGCGGCTACCGGGCTGGACGAAATGGCCACCGATCCCCGCTATGCGACCAACCCGGACCGGGTCCGGAACCGCGAGAGCCTGATCCCGCTCATCACCCGGGCGCTGGCCGCCCGGGGCTGCGCGGAATGGACCGGCCTGCTGACCGCGGCCGGCGTGCCGGCCGGGCCGGTCAACACGGTGCCCGAGGCCCTGGCGCACCCGCAGGTCATCGCGCGCGACATGGTCGCCGAGATCGACCATCCGGTCGCGGGCCCGCTGAAGATGCTGGGCTCGCCGGTCAAGCTGTCCGCGCAGCCGGCCAGTATCCGCCGGCCGCCGCCCACGCTCGGGCAGCACACCGGCGAGATCCTGGCTGAGGCCGGATTCACCGGCGCTGAGATCGATGCGCTGCGCGACGCCGGGGTGGTCCGGTTACCGTCAGCGGCGCCGTCGCGAAGGCCGGCGTCCTACAGCAGCCGCCGCAGCGCCAGCAGGTCCTTCATGCTCGCCTGGACCTTGACCCGGCCGGCCAGCCACATCCGGGCTATGTTGGCCGGGGTGGCGGCCAGCGAGACGACGTCGTCGCTGTTCGCGGTCAGCCTGATGTCGGCTGGCGGGTCGTCCGGGCTGGCCTCGGACACGGGCTCGGCACCGGAGTCGGTAAACCTGGTCACGAACGTCACGCCGAGATCGGTGACATGACAGCTCAT
Organism: Streptosporangiaceae bacterium; assembly: GCA_049284535.1. GTDB lineage: Bacteria > Actinomycetota > Actinomycetes > Streptosporangiales > Streptosporangiaceae > Palsa-504. The sequence continues at coordinate 1,065 of JBAPYC010001077.1, read as the reverse complement.
CGAGCGCTTGCCGAAATAACTGGCCCGGTCGTTGGGGCTCATTTCGGTCAGTCGGCTGCTGAGGGTCTGCAGCGCCTCGCGGCACTCCTCGGCTGAAGCCATGTGCGCCTCGCTCTTGTCGGCATCGGACGGTAGCGTTCACGCGGAGGGTAGCGCACATGAACGAGGAATTCCCAGACGAAGGCCTGGCCGGCGGCAGCCAGGACCCCGAGGCCGAACGGGCGGTCTCATCCGCCCCGCCGCCATCGCCAGCCACGCCCTCGCCCACGCCGGCGCCGGGCCCGCTGTCAGCCCAGCTGCCGCCGAGCGGCGATGACCGGGTGGACGCGGCCGTGGCCGGGTTGCGGCGGCTGCCGGCCCTGCCCCCCGACGAGCACGTCGCGGTGCTGGAGGAAGTGCACGGGCGGCTCAGGGACATCCTGGGCGAGCTCAGTGAGGACGGGACTTGAGCGCACCGCGGGCGCGGCTGGACGCCGAACTGGTCCGGCGTGGCCTGGCCAGATCCCGGGAGCAGGCGGGTGAGCTGGTCACTGCCGGGCGGGTGGCCGTGTCCGGCCAGCAGGCGGCCAAGCCGGCCACGATGGTGACCCGGGACGCCCCGATCACGATCGCCGACGGCGGCGAGCCAGACTACGTCTCCCGGGGCGGCCACAAGCTGGCCGGGGCGCTGGCGGCGTTCACCCCGCTGGGCCTGGCCGTGGCCGGGCGGCCGTGCCTGGACGCCGGGGCGTCCACCGGGGGGTTCACCGACGTGCTGCTGCGCGCGGGCGCGGCGCACGTCGTCGCCGCCGACGTCGGTTACGGGCAGCTGGCCTGGTCGCTGCGAACCGACCCGCGGGTCACCGTGCTCGACCGGGTCAACGTGCGCGCCCTGGAGCAGGTCACCCCGGTGCCGGAGCTGGTGGTGGCTGACCTGTCCTTTATCTCGCTCACCCTGGTCCTGCCGGCCCTGGTGGCCTGCGCCGCGCCGGACGCGGATTTCGTCCTGCTGGTGAAACCCCAGTTTGAGGTGGGTAAAGGGCGGGTAGGGCCCGGCGGCGTCGTGCGTGAGGCCGGGGACCGCGC
>JBAPYC010001076.1:0-9210 GCA_049284535.1 Streptosporangiaceae bacterium | reverse complement strand
TCGTGGTTCACCGTGATGACCGCGTGCAGGGCTGGGTTCAGCCGGCCGACGCGCTGCAGATAGAACGCGGTCAGCGCGGCCGAGGTGAGCGTCCCGCCCGCCATCGCGCGCTGCAGCCCGTCCAGTGACACCTGCCCGGCGCTGAGCTGAGTGCCTGGTATCACATCACGGAAATCCGGCATGGCCGAAGAATAACGGTGTAACCGGTCCTGGCGGCCAGCGCTATCGCCGGGCCGCCCGGAGCTGGTCGTTGATGGCCCTGGCCGCCGCGCGGACCTGGCCGAGCAGCTGGTGCTGCTGATCGGCCGGGGCCCGGACCAGCGGCGAGGGCACGGTGAGCGCGGCTACCGTCCGCTTGCCCTGCACGATCGAGGCCGAGGCGGCCCAGACGCCCTGGTAGATCTCTTCCTCGCTGGTGGCGTAGCCCTGCTCCCCGGCCTTGATCACTCGCTCCTCGAGGGTGGCGGCGGCCGCCGGGTCACGTTCGGCCAGCGGGGCGAGGATTTCCTTGCGGACATGCGGGGCCAGGCCGGACAGCAGCAGCCGCGAGCTGGCACCGTGCTCGATCGGCAGGGTCGCGCCCGGCTCGTACTCGATCCGCAGCCGCTGCGAGGACTGCACCCGGTGCACGCACACCGCGGCCCGGCCGATCAGCCGCATCAAGATGACCGTCTCGCCGGTCAGCGCGGCCAGGTCCCTCATCACCGGATCGGCGAACTCGATGATGCTTTCCGCCGCCTCAGCCGCCCGGGCCAGGCCGATGAGCCGGGCCGAGAGCCGGTAGCTGCCGCGCTCGTCCCCGGCCAGCAGGCCGGTCTCGCGCAGCAGGGTGATGTAGCGGTAGACGCTGGGCAGCGCAATGCCCGTTTCCTCGGCCAGCTGGCGCGCTGTGAGAGTGTTCCGGTCAGGGGAAAACGCGAGCATCAGGGCCAGGACGCGGCGCGCGCCCTCGCATCCGTGCGCAGCGCTCGCCTCTGGTGGCATTTTGACCGCGGAAGCCCTGGCCATCGCCCCTTCTCGGGTGATCAGAACGTTACTATCGGCTGATGATAGCGGTGGCGATCGTATACGGTCAACGACATTGGCAAATGTGACTAATCCGGATTAAAGCGACAGCAATAGACCGGCTATTTTTACAAATGCCAGCCCGGCGGCGCGAGCAGGCTGGCGCCCAGCGCCACGGCGGCCACGGCCACCAGAGTGAACCCGGTGATCCAGGCGGCGGCCGGTACGCCGGTCAGGTGGGCGAGCTGGTCCGCGTCGGAGATGCGGGCCGGGGACCGGTACCGGTACTGGCGCGGGTCACGGTCGCGGCTCCAGCCGGCGCGGCCCCGGCTGGCGGCGCGGCTGCGGCCGCGGCTGCGGATCAGCTCGAGCACCGGCCGCAGGCCGCCGAACAGCAGGAACCACACGGCCAGGTAGGCGAAGGCCGCTTGCACGATGGCCGGGGCGTAGTAGCTGATCACGAACACGGCGCCCGCCGTGACCAGCACCGCGACCGCGCCGAAGGCGTTGCGGACGGCCAGGAACGTCGCGGCCAGCAGGACCAGGGCCAGCCACAGCATGGCGGTCAGGTGCTGCTCGGCCAGCAGCCAGGCTGCGCCCGCGCCGAGCAGGGAGGGCATCACGTAGCCGGCCGCGGCGGTGAGCACGAGCCCGGGACCGTTCCGCTTGCCACGCGAGAAGGTCACGCCCGAGCTATCCGCGTGCAGCCGGATGCCGTCCAGCCGCCGGCCGGACAGCACCGAGACCAGCGCGTGCCCGCCCTCGTGCGCGATCGTGATGACCTTGCCGGCCCACATCCAGACCTGCCGGTTGACCACGACGAGCATGGCGGCGATCCCGGTCAGCCCGATCAGCCAGGCCGGCGGCAGCGGCTGGCTGCCGGAGACCCGGTCCCAGAGGTGCGCGAGGACGTTCATGGCCCTGCTCTCCTCACGGCTGCTCCTTTCGTGGCTGGTCCCTCTATAGCTGGTCCCTTTATGGCTTGGGCAGCCAGCCGACGTGGCCGGCCAGCAGGGCATAGCCGACGAAGGCGACGGCGTCGATGAGGAAGTGGGCGATGAGCATCGGCATGATCCGGCCCCAGCGCTGGTAGAGGGTACCGAAGATCAGGCCCATGACGGCGTTGCCGACGAACCCGCCCGCGCCCTGGTACAGGTGGTAGGAGCCGCGGATGACCGCGCTGAGGGCGACGGCCCGCGACGGCCTGACCCCGAGCTTGTCCAGCCGGCTGAGCAGGTAGCCGAGCACCACCACCTCTTCCACGGCGGCGTTCTGCAGGGCCGACAGCAGCAGCACCGGGATGCGCCACCACATGTCGGGCAGGCTCTCGGCCACCACGTTCAGCTCCACGCCGCTGTGGTAGGCGATCAGGTACAGGCCGAGCCCGCTGCCGCCGATCAGCGCGGCCAGCACCGCGCCCTTGAGCAGGTCGCGGCCGGGCTGGCGGGCGTCCAGGCCGATCGAGGACGGTCCCTCGCCCGACCGGGCCAGCAGGTAGAGCACCAGCAGCACCGGCCCCAGCGACAAGGTGATGTTGAGCAGCTGCAGGAACAGATCGAGCAGCGGCCGCCCCGGGGCCAGCGAGCCATTCAGCGTGGCGGTCTGACTGGACAGCGACTTCTTCGCGGTGAGCGACCCGATAAACGAGACCAGGGCGTACAGGCCGCTGGCGCCGAGCGAGACGCCGAGGACGGCGACGATCTCCCAGCGCTGCAGCCGCGCGCTCGGCAGCCCGGGCGTCCCGGGCGTCCCGGGTGGCACGGGCGTCCCGGGTGGCACCGGAGCCGCGGCGCTCGGGGTGCCGGCCGCGACGGCGCCCGGCCGCGCGGCCGGAGCGCTCGCCGAGGTGTCGTCGGTCATGCCTGCCAGTATCACCGAAGCCGCGCAGCCGAATGGCCCGTCGCGGGCCTTGCTACTAAGCTCAGTAGGTCAGCGCGGGAATGCGCCCGTTCGGCATCGTTACCTAACAGAGGTCGGCATGTACAAGCCCTATCCGTCACGCGACAAGACGATCGCCGAACCAGGTCAGCTCCCGGCTCCGCCTTCGGTGCTGAACGCGGTCAAGCTCATGTACGTCGGAGCCGCCATCAGCACCGTCAGCCTGATCATCTCCCTGATCAACATCAGCGGCACCAAGTCCGCGATCCACAAGGCCCGGCCATCGCTGACCGCGACCCAGGTCAACCAGCTGAATACGTTCATCATCGCGGTCGCCGTCATTTCCGGCGTCCTCGGCGTGGCGCTGTGGCTGTGGATGGCCCGCGCCAACAGCCAGGGCCGGAACTGGGCCCGCATCTTTTCCTCGGTGCTGTTCATCCTGGCCACCGTGGACCTGTTCGGCGTGATCTCCCAGCCCAAGACCATTCTCGGGCTGATCTTCCCCGTCCTGACCTGGCTCGTCGGCCTCGGCGCGGTGATCTTGCTGTGGCGCCGGGAGTCCACTGAGTTCTTCAAGCCGCGGCAGGACGCCAGCAGGTGAGCCCGGCCCCGGTTGTCCTGTCGGCCGTCTCCACCCTGTTCGACCGGGACGGCGAACTCGACCTCGACGCCAACCGCGGGCTCTACAAGCTCCTCGGCAGCCTGGTGGACGGGCTGTTCGTCGCCGGGACTTCGGGCGAGTTCGCGGCGCTGGAGGACACCGAGCGGCTGGCCCTGTTCGAGCTGGCGCTGGCCGAGGCGGGACCAGAGCGGGTCATCGCGCACATCGGCGCCCCGGACGCCCGGCACTCGGCCCGGCTGGCCCAGGCGGCGGTCCGTCTCGGCGTGACCCGCATCGCCGCGATCACGCCGTTTTACCTGGCCGCGCGGCCCGATGAGCTGATCGCCCACTACCGGCACATCCGCGAGGCGGCACCCGAGCCCGAGCTCTACGCCTACATTTTTCCCGAACGGACGGGGCTGGCCGTGGCCCCGGAGTTGTTCGGCGATCTGGCCCGGGACGCGGGCCTGGCCGGGAGCAAGGTCAGCGGGTCGGCATCGGCCGCCCTGGCCGACTACGTCGCGGCCGCGCCCGGGACGGCGATCTACTCCGGCAACGACGCCAACCCGTGGGCGTCGATGCGGGCCGGGGCGGCCGGGGTGATCTCCGGGCGCAGTTCGGCCTATCCCGAGGTGTACGGGGCCCTGCGGACGGACCCGGCGGCTCAGGACCGGCTGGACCGGATCGTCGCGCTCGGCGCGAGCATCGGCCGGGTCAAGTACGCGCTCAGCGTGCGCGGGCTGGCCGGGACGACCGCCCGGATGACGGTCGACCCGCCGGATGAGACGACGGCCTCAGCCATCGCGGAGCAGGTCGGCGCGCTGCTGTCCTGACGCTTCGCGGCAATTTCGGCGGGAATCTGTCGCGGGCGCGTGAACCTATCACGAGGCAAGCGCGTCTGTTGTTTAGAGGTCCGGCGTAAGCGGGGCGCCGGACCTCTTTTCAGCTCGGCAGGCGGAAGCCGAGCGGCAGGCCCGGCGAGAGCGGGGCGCCGGGCCTGGCCCGGTGCCGAGCGGGGCGCCGGTGCCCGTCGATCCCGTCCGTATGTCATGCTGCCGCCTGTCAAGCGGCTGAGTCGTCCGCGTCGAGAATTTCGTGCGCGCGGGCGACTAGCGCCGGGACGATCAGGCCCTCTTGGTCGAAACCTTCGCCCACCGTCTGCTTCTTCAGGAAGCGCGCGTAGATGCCCTCTACCACGACGGCCAGCTTGAAGTAGCCGAAGGCGGTGTAGTAGCTGATCCGGGACACGTCCCGCCCGGTCCGTTCGGCGTAGGCGGCCGCGAACTCGGCCCGGGTCATGAACCCGGGGGCGGTGGTGCCGTCGGTCCCGATGCCGCGGCTGCCCGGCGGCGAGCCAGCCTGCTCCTCCTCCCCCGCCTCGGTCCAGTAGACGAGGGTCAGCCCGAGGTCGGCCAGCGGATCGCCCAGGGTGGCCATCTCCCAGTCGACGACGGCGGCGATCCGCGGCTGCTGGCCGACCATGACCAGCACGTTGTCCAGCCGGAAGTCGCCGTGCACCAGCGTCACGTCACCTTCGGGCGGGATGGCGGCGGTCAGCCGGGCCACGAGCTCGTCGTACCCCGGCATCTCCCGGCTCTTGGACAGCTCCCACTGCCGCTGCCAGCGGTCGAGCTGGCGCCTGAGGTACCCGGCGCCCTTGCCCAGGCCGCTCAGCCCGGTCGCGGCCAGGTCGGTGCCGTGGATCGCGGCCAGCATGTCGGCCAGGCGCTCGGACAGGCCGGCCGCCTGCGCCTCGGTGAGCACCGAGGTGTCCTGCCTGGTCCGCAGCACCACTCCCGGGACGTAGGCCATGAGGTAGAAGGGCGCGCCGATGATCTCGGTGTCCGCGCAGATGGCCAGCGGCCGGGCCACCGGCACCGGGGTCCCGCTGAGGCCGGACAGGACCCGGAACTCCCGGGACATGTCGTGCGCCGTGGGCAGTACGTGGCCGAGCGGCGGGCGGCGCAGGACAATCTGCCGCGGCCCGGCGGGCGGGCTCGCGAGGGTCAGGCGGTAGGTCAGGTTCGACCGGCCGCCGGTGATCAGCTCGATGCCGCTCAGCTCGGCCGGGCCGCCGCCGTCGAGGTTTTCGCTGATCCACGCTTCCAGCCGTGCGGGGCTCGGAATTCCCGGAGGAGTGCTGGTTACGGTCATAATCTAGGCATCGTAGAACGGATCGGACAGAAATCTTAACGTGCCGCCCTCTGGACTATTCACCAGTCGTGACGTAAGCACGTAAATGGGAGCTAGAAGGTCTAGACCGTTCGGACCCTGGGAGGGACAGTTGGTTGACGCATGGATGCCGGGCGCGAGGTGCATCCGAGCTAAGACCGACGGGGGACAACTTGAGGGCGGTGCGCCGCGCGTGGTCTGGCTGACACTTGGCGCAGATCCGCGCGCCGTGTCGGTCTCGTCGGCGGCGCGACAGCTCAACGCCGAAAACCGGCCATGCCATCTGGTCTGGGACCCGCTCACCGGGGACATCGCGCAGCTGCTGCCGATTGTCCGGGCCGGCTGCGCGCTTGGCACGCCGGAGCATCTGGACTACGAGCCCGAACGGCGGCCGCAGCCCGCTTCCGCGGTGAACCGCGAGGGGCGGCTGTGTGTCCAGATCGGGGTGCTGAGCTCGCCCCGTGAGCCGTTCACCAGCTACCCGATGATCGGCCTGGCCGCCATCCTCGGCTGGCTGGACTCGTGGCGGATCCCGAGGCGCTGGCCGGCCGGCCAGCCGGCCCCGTTCCGGCAGCTGGGCCGTCCCCGCAGCCGGGCACTATGGGCCCGCGGCGGGCACTACGGCGCATCTCAGGTACCTGGGTGCGACAACATCGGCCCCGGCGGCATCGACATCGAGCACCTCACCCGGGTGGACGCCAGCCGAGTTGACGCCGGCCTGACCGGCGAGATGCCCGAGCCGGTCCGCGCGAACGGCTCCCACGTCACGCTGGGCTCCCCCGTCACACGCCTCCCTGGCCTGCAGGCCGCGGCGGTCTGAGGGGCGCGGCCGGCTGGCCGATCGGTTTCAGTGAAAGTGAATCTCTACCGGATCTATGCGTTACAGATTCACTTTCACTGAATCGGAGCGCCCGCGAGCCCGTGAGAACGTGGGTGCGGGCGAGGGCGGGGAGATGGGCGTGGCCGGGTGAGCGGCAAGATAGGGCTCATGAGCATTCCTGAGCTTTCCAGTACGGAGCGGACGGCGCTGAGGCGGCACCGGGAGCGCGGGCTGAGCGACCGGGCGGAGCTGTACGCGGTGCTGGACGCCGGGCTGATCTGCCACCTCGGGGTGATCGCCGGCGGGGCGCCGCGGGTGCTGCCCACCGGGTACGGGCGGTCCGGCGACACCTTGTACGTGCACGGGTCTTCGGCCAACGCGACGTTGTGGGCCGGGGACGGCCGGGAGGTGTGCGTCACGGTCACGCATCTGGATGGGCTGGTGTGCGCCCGCTCGGTGTTCAGCCACTCGATGAACTACCGCAGCGCGATGATCTACGGCGTGGCCCGGCTGGTCACCGACCCGGCGGCCAAGACCGAGGCGCTCCGGGTCATCACCGAGCACCTCACTCCGGGGCAGTGGGGATACGCGCGCGAGCCCTCGGCCAAGGAACTGGCGGCCACGTCCGTGCTGGAACTGCCGCTCGACGAGGCTTCGGTCAAGATCCGGGCGGCCGGCCCGTCGGACGAGCCCGAGGACTACGACCGCGACGTGTGGGCGGGTGTGGTGCCGGTCACGGTCTCGTTCGGGGCGCCGGAGCCGGACGCCGTGCTGCGGGCCGGTATCGCCACCCCGGCGCACATCGCAGACCGGCGATGAGGCGACTGCGCTGATGCACGCGGCCCGCCCGTTTGGTAATAAAGGTTTATGCTCGCAACCCAGGGCCTTCGAGGTCTTACGCTGTGAAGATGAATGACAGGCTCGTGTGGATCGACTGCGAGATGACAGGGCTCGACATCGAGCGAGACGCCCTGGTCGAGATCGCCTGTTTGGTGACCGACGGCGATCTCAACCTGCTCGACGACGGTATCGACCTGATCATCAAACCCCCGGCCGAGGCCCTGGAGTCGATGCCCGACGTGGTCCGCGAGATGCACACCAAGTCCGGGCTGCTGACCGAGCTGCCCGGCGGGATCGCGGTGACCGAGGCGGCCGAGCTGGTGCTCGAGTATGTGCGCGGCCACGTGAGCGAGCCCCGGCGGGCGCCGTTGTGCGGGAATTCGATCGCCACCGACCGCTGGTTCATCGCCCGCGACATGCCCGAGCTCGACACCTACCTGCACTACCGGATGATCGACGTGTCCAGCGTCAAGGAGCTGTCCCGGCGCTGGTACCCGCGGGCGTACTTCGCCGCCCCGGATAAGCACGGCGGGCACCGGGCGCTGGCCGACATCCGGGAGAGCGTGCAGGAGCTGCGGTACTACCGGGAGGCGGTGTTCGTGCCGCAGCCCGGCCCGGACTCGGCCACGGCCCGGCAGATCGCGGCCCGGGTGTCCGACGGGGCGGCGGGCGGTTCTGCGGGAGGCGGCGGTGCTGCGGACGCCGGCGGTGCCTCGGGCGCTGGCGGGGCGGCGCGGGTTCCGGGAGCCTGACCCCGCTTCGGGCACGTGACGCATTGATCGACGGGGACCGCTATACTCTCTGGAGGCCGCGCGGTGTCCTCCCGGGCAACGCGCGTTCTGCTGTGGCCCGGCGGCCGGTACAGGCCGTCAGGTGACGATGGTGGGTGTAGCTCAGCTGGTTAGAGCGCCAGGTTGTGGTCCTGGATGTCGGGGGTTCGAATCCCCTCACTCACCCCAAGTTTTATGGTCGGTGACCTGCGGGTTTGATAGGAACTCGAGGTTTATCTAACCGAGTGGTCAGGATTTTGGTTAGCACATCTGTGTGACCATCCAGCCTTGCCGGGCGCGGCTCCCATGGTGATCACGAGTCGCAGCTTGGGCGATAGCCGGACAGGCGGATGAGCCAGGGCAGTGCGCTGGTGACGTCTTGCAACGTGGCGTTCGTTGTCGTTGTCGTTGCCGGCGGAGATAAACCGACCGTGGACAACGAGCTGGGCCGCGCCACGGGCTGGCGGCCCGGCCAGCTGTCCGAACAAGGCCGGGCGCAGGCGCAGCAGCTGGGGCAGGAACGATGGGAGTACCCGATCAGCTAGCCAAACCAGGCCGCAGCCAGCCCGCGCCTCGCGCAGAATTACCGGTCAACGATCCAGCTGGTGGCGACGCATCTGGCCCTCACCGCTTGGCGAGCGCGGGGTGTTGCGACGGGTGGGGCGGACGGGTTTCGGCCCGGGTAAAACTAGCCGAAATATAGCGGCCGAGGCCGCATGGGCTGCACACGACGGGTAGGGCGGGCTGGAATACGGCCCGGGACTGATCCCAGGCATCCGTCAATCCCTTCGGAGGCAGCGATGGCTTCTCGCAGCTCCCCTCACCAGGCCGGGCAAGGCAGCCCCGCCCGGTCCACATCAGCGCAGGCGAGCTGGTCACCCGAACAGCAGCAGCCCACCCGCCGGGCCTCTGACCCGCTGCCCCGCGGGCTCGGCTGGGCGAGCGCCGGTCTCGGCATCCCCCCGCTGGTAGCACCACGCTGGTTCAACCGCTTCATCGGTGTCGGTGAGAGTCCGCGGAACCAGGCGACCACCGCGGTCGTCGGAGGCCGCGAGCTTGCTGCCGCTGCGGGCCTGCTGACCTCGGAAAACCCGCAGTGGCTGTGGGCCCGGGTGGCCGGTGAC
>JBAPYC010001075.1:0-5403 GCA_049284535.1 Streptosporangiaceae bacterium | reverse complement strand
GACCATCTGCGAACTCGACGGCGCAGCCATCGCCGAGGCAGCGCGCCAGCCGGTCGATTACTGGCCCGGATAACAGCAGCGAGGCCCCGGAGGCCCTCCCTCAACCTGTGCTGTTGTCCAGGACCTTCCGGAGTTCCGTGGCCAGGCGCTGGTACTCATCAGCATCATGCTGCTTCACCTCAGCCAGGTCAGTAATCATCTGCTCGACCCGCTTCGCAGCCTGACGCGCTTTGATCGTCTCGATATCATTCCTCAGCTCATCGAACTCCCGGACGGGCCGAGCGCCGAGCGACCCGGCCGGCTGTTTCCTGATCAGTTCATCGAGAACGTCCATGATGCGGCCGAGCTGCTGACCATAACTGTGCGCTGCAACAATGTCCCGCTCCGTTTCAGGTGAGCTGGAATTTGCCTCAGTCACGTTAATGCTATTCGCGAAGAGCCAACCAGGAAGTATCGGCTGATCGAGTGCCTGCGGAGCAACAGCGGGGAAAGAGCTGGTCCCGGCGCCCGCGGCGCGCCACGGCCAGGACCACCAAGACATCCATTCCGCTGGGCCAGGTGCCGCATCCATGAGGCCACGATACGCCAGCCCGCCGGGCCGGAATACCTGCAAACAGCGGGGCCGCCCGGCCTGAATCACAGCCCAGATGGGCGTCCTTCAGCTGTTCTGCCACGCCAGCATCACCAGCGAGCAGTCAGGCCTGTTTTGTGACGTTCGCTTGCGTCGCGCTGCGTAACCTCCGGCGGGCGTAATTCAGGCGCCGACGGGAATTGGCGGCATCCAGGGGATTTGCGGTGAGCGCGTTGTGCAGCGCGTGAAGGCGCCGATGCCCGCGGGATAATAGGACCCGGCGCACCCGCACTGTCCCGTGGTCTGCCGCCCCTGAGGGAGGCCGGAATGACGGTTGGCATGGTCGCGATGGATTACCTGGGTCGGGAGCACCGGGACGAGATGATCTCCCGCGTCCGCCAGTCAGCGGAGGTCATGGCCGCCACGCCCGGCTGCCTCGCCGCCGACTGCTGGCTCAGCGAAGACAACCAGTCCGTCGCGACCACAGGTCAGCGGGAGTCCGAGCAGGCCCTGACGGCAGGGTTCTCGGCCTTGCGTGCGCGGCCCGACTGGCGGGTACCTACGCCTGGAGCGTCGGCTCGTCGGGGGCGGACAAGCTCAGCACGGCGCCAGCCACCGCCGGCGAGGTGCAGATCTTCGCCTCCAGCGCCCGCAGCCGGACCGCCACGTGTGACTCGGTGTCATCACCGGTGAGGTCGACGTCGCCGGTCACGAAGACCATTCGCGGTCCGATAACTTCCAGCCGCAGATAGGTCACCCGGGCCACCTCGGGCATCTCCAGCAGGGCCTGGATAGTCGCCGATCGGACACGGGGGTCGGCTTCCTCGCCGACCAGGAACCGCCGGTTACGGTTGATCAAGACGATCGCGACGGAGCCGAGCAGCACGCCGACCAGGATCGACCCGATCCCGTCCGGCACCGGGGAACCGCTCAGCTCATGTGCGGCCAGCCCGGCCGCCGCGATGACCAGACCCAGCAGCGCAGCGGAGTCCTCGGCGAACACCGCCCGCAGCGTGGGGTCGGAGGTAATCATCACGTGCTCGATCAGATCTCGCTGCAGCGATCTGGCCTCGGTTCTGGCCTGGCGGACCGACTGGAGGAACGAGACTCCCTCAAGGACAAAAGACACGGCCAGCACCACATACCCGACGAGGAAGCGTTCGGCTGGCTCCGGATGGATGAGTTCCTGGACGCCACGTGTGACCGATACGGCGCCGCCGGCCACAAAGAGCCCGAGAGCGGCGAACAGCGACCACACGTACACTTCCCGGCCGTGACCGAACGGGTGAGCGCGATCGGGCGGGCGACGCGCCCGCCGGTTGGCGATCAGCAGGAAGATCTCGTTGCCGGAGTCGGCCCACGAATGCGCCGCCTCAGCCACCAGCGACGCCGATCCGGTCAGCACGGCGGCGGCCGACTTCGCCAGGGCTATCAGGACGTTGGCACCGAGGGCCACCAGCACCGTCGTGCCGCTCTCCGATGCGCCGGGACCGCGCAGCAAAGACAACGGCACGGGCATCCGGCGGGATCCGCGGGCAGCCCCCTCAGCCGCTTGGAGTGCCGCAGCTCGCTCGTCGCCCTGCTCGCGCGCCATCAACCACTCTTAACACAATCCGCCGGCACCAGGAACGGACGCGGACATCACAATGCGGTGCGGGGTCCAGGCATCAGGCGTATCTCAGGTGCGTCCCTCGGCGTGCGTGACCAGCGGAATCGTGTAGCCGGTGTCGCCAGGAGCTGAGCTGGCAAATCCGGCTGCCCACGCGTCTCCGCCGGGCAGGACGGTGACGGCCAGCAAAACCGAGGGCGCCGCGGCCGCGGGCGGCTCGACGGAGGCCCACGTGGATCCGTCGAAGTGAGTCAGAGCTCGATGCGTGAGCCCATGCTGAGGGTGCTCTCGCGGGGAAGCCGGAAGGATTCGGCGGCGTCAGCGGTGATATGTGATGTCGCGATGAACAGGCGCTTGCGCCAGCGGCTCATGCCTGGCGCATCGCCCTGGACGAGCTCGATGCGCGAGACGAAGTACGTCAGCTTGTCATCCGGAGAAGAGGCTTCCGTGTCGGCCTGGCGGATCAGCGGCAGGAGGGCCGGGATGTGCGTCGGGTCCATGTAGCCATAGCGGGCGTTGACGTGGACGATCCCGTCGTCTCTGAACCCGAGGTCGTCGACCTGCAGCCGCTCCGCCTCGGGGACGTGCGGTGCGGGCGTCGTCTCGACCGCGAGGATGATGACCTTCTCGTGGAGGATCTCGTTGTGTTCGACGTTGGCCCGCAGCGCCAGCGGGGCGGTGGTCTTGCCGCGGTTGAGGAAGATGGCGGTGCCCGGAACCCGGGGCAGCGGGGGTTCCATGGCGTGCAGCTGCCCGACGAACTCCTGCAGCGACCCCTCTTCCCGGTCCCGCTTCTGCGTGACGAGCTCGCGGCCCCGCTGCCAGGTCGTAAAGATGGTGAACGCGGTAATGCCGATCAGCAGGGGCAGCCACGCTCCATGGGTCACCTTGGTCAGGTTGGCGACGAAAAACAGCAGGTCGATCGCGAGCAGGATGCCCCCGCCCGCCAGCACGATCCATAGTGGCCAGCGCCACTGGTGACGGGCATAGTAGAAGAACAGCAGGGTCGTGATCGTGATCGTGCCGGTCACGGCGGTGCCGTAGGCGTAAGCCAGCGCAGCCGAGGTCCGGAACGCCAGCACAAGGGTGAGGACGGAGACCAGCAGCAGCCAGTTGATCCACGGGACGTAGATCTGGCCCCTCAGCTGTTCCGAGGTGAACTGAATGCGCAATCGCGGCAGGTAGCCAAGCTGGCCGGCCTGGTGTGCCACAGAGAAAGCGCCGCTGATCACCGCCTGCGAGGCGATGACCGTCGCCACGGTGGCGAGCAGAACCATCGGGAACCGGGCCCACCCCGGGGCCAGCAGGAAGAACGGGTTTCTGATGGTGGCGGGGTGACCCAGGATCAGCGCGCCCTGCCCCAGGTAATTCAGGATGCAGGCGGGAAATACGACCAGTAGCCAGGCGCGCCTGACCGGCGGGCGGCCGAAATGCCCCATGTCCGCGTACAGTGCTTCGGCGCCGGTGACAGCCAGGACGACGGCGGTCAGGGAGAAGAACGCAGTGCCGAAGTGGCCGACCAGGAAGCCGAGCGCATAGGTGGGCGACAGCGCCTCCAGAATCACCGGATGTGTGGCGATGCCCCGTATCCCGAGTACGGCGAGGACGGTGAACCAGACGGCCATAACCGGACCGAAAACCCGCCCCACAGCGCTAGTGCCCAGCCGCTGAGCCAAGAACAGGCCAATGATGATCGCCACCGTGATGGGGATGACGATGCCCGACACTGACGGTGCGGCGACCTGAACGCCCTCGACCGCGGAAAGCACCGAGATGGCGGGCGTAATCATGCTGTCGCCAAAGAACAGCGAGGCGCCGAAGATCCCCAGTGCCGCCAGGATTGCCTTCGCGCGGCGTCCGCCGGGCAGCGCCCGCCGGCGGATCAAGGCGATAAGTGCCATGATCCCGCCCTCGCCGTCGTTGTCGGCCTTCATCACGAGCAGGACGTACGTGACGGTGACGATGATCGTCACCGCCCAGAAGATCAGCGAGATGACCCCGAAAACGCTGTCGTGCGACACCTTCACCGGATGCGGATCGCTCGGATCGAAAAGTGTCTGCACCGTGTACAGCGGGCTCGTCCCGATGTCCCCGAACACCACTCCGAGAGCGCCGAGCGCGAGAGCCCCCTGCGCACCAGCTCGTCGGCTCACGCTCAAAGTATCCGCCCCCCAGCCGCCAGCTTCCACGCGCCACCCTAACGAACCGCTCAAGAAGGTTGCCGGGGGCGGCGTCATCCGTCGCGGTAGCACTGGGCCGCTCGCGGACCTGACCTTTGTCAGCGGGGCCGGTTAGCTCGAGTGCAACGCTGTGACCTGCAAATTTGCGACCGCAGGCCGGTGGCCAGCGGCCGCGGCGCCAAACGGTCCGCAGATGCGGATCCCGGTCGGCCGCCTCCGCCGGGGCGCCTGGTGACACATAGGCCTCACCCGGGCAGCGCCGCCACAGTGCGTCAGCCCCAGCCACATTGTGCAGCCCTTCTCGACAGGTGGGATCCGGAGGTACGTCCTGGAGAGGCAGCCAGGCTGTTCGCTCGACCCGTCTCGGCCCGCCTCGGCACCCGGCACCAACGACCCCCGGCCATCCCAGGCACGTAGCACCGCGTTTGCCCCGGCAAAGGCGCCGCGCGGGCGTCCGGCATACTACGGGTCATGATGATTGGCGTTGGGCTGGACGCCCGGCTTGGCCTGCCGTTCGACCAGCTGCGGGCGGCCGCGCGGGAGGCGGCGCGGCTCGGATTCGAGAGCCTGTGGACCCCGGCCGGGGGCGTGCCGGACTCATTCCATGTCTGCGCGGCCTGGTCGCAGGACACCTCGCTGCGGACCGGGATTTCCGTCGTCCCGGCGGCGCGGATGTGGACTCCGCTGGCCCTGGCGGCCCAGGCGGCCACGCTGGCTCAGCTGTCCTCGGGGCAGTTCGTGCTCGGCCTCGGCACCGGGGGCTACGGGCCGGGTTTCTGGGCATCGGTGGGCCTGCCCGACCGCCCGATCGCGGTGATGCGCGAGTACGTCACCGAAGTCCGTGACCTGCTAGCCGGCCAGCAGGTCACGGCCGGGCCGATCATCGCCAGGGCAGACTCGGCTCCGGGCGCGCCCGGGTGGCCGCGGTCCGCCTCCCTCGGCCTAGCGGACCTGCCGCCGGCTCCGGTGTACCTGGCCGCACTCGGCCCGCAGATGCTCCGGCTCGCCGGGCAGGTCGCCGACGGCGCGCTGCTCAACTGGGC
>JBAPYC010001074.1:0-3397 GCA_049284535.1 Streptosporangiaceae bacterium | reverse complement strand
GCCCACCGGAGACGATGCCCGCCACCGGGCGGTCCGGGGTGTCGGACACGGCCCGGACCACGGCCGCCGGCCGCCCGCCCGCGGCCGTGGCCAGCGGGGCCGACTCCATGTCGGCGGCCAGATAGCCGGCGGCAGCCAGGGCCGGCCGTTCGGCCCGCCGGACGAGGTGGTCCACTCCTCCGATGCGGCCCGTCTGGGCGTTCAGCCCGGCGCGGCGCAGCTCGCCGGCCAGCAGCGGGGCCGAGCCGCAGCTCACCGCGCCAGCCTCGGTGCCGACGACCAGGTCACCCGGGCTGAGGCCGGCGGTCAGGCCGGCCGCGGTGCCCATGATGGCCAATTGGCCGAACGAGCCGGTTTTGAGCTCTCCCGCCCGGTCCGCCGCCCGGCGGGAGCCATAGCCGGTGCGCAGCACCTCGGCGGTAGAGCCGGTGATCCCGGTCGCGCCGGTGCTGTCTCGCAGTCCGCGGCGGACGGCCCGGGCCTCGATCCGCATCGGGGCACAGATGAGCAGGTCCTGCGTCATTAAGTAGCTCCGTGTACGTAGCGGCCCAGCGCGCTGACCGGGAAGGCCAGGCGGTAGAGGTGATAGTTGATGTAGAAGTCGCCGGGGAAGCCGGTGCCAGTGAACCAGGGCTCGTCCCAGCTGCCGTCGGCACGCTGCGTTTCCGCCAGCCAGCGGATGCCCCGCCCGACGGCCTCGCCGTCCCGCTCCCCCGCCGCCAGCAGGGCCAGCAGGGCCCAGGCGGTCTGCGAGGCGGTGGACGCGCCCCGCCCGGCCAGCGCCTGGTCGTCGTAGGAGCGCAGGTCCTCGCCCCAGCCTCCGTCCGGGTTCTGGTGCTCTTCCAGCCAGGCCACGGCCCGGCGGATGGCCGGCTTTGACGGCTGGACCCCAGCCGCGATCAGCGCCGGCACCACGGCGCCGGTGCCGTAGATGTAGTTGGCGCCCCAGCGGCCGAACCACGACCCGTCGGGCTCCTGGGCCCGCAGCAGCCAGACCACGCCACGGCGCAGCGCGGGCGAATCGGTCCGGCCCTCGGCCGCGAAGGCCTCGACGATGTGCGCGGTCACGTCGGCCGACGGCGGGTCGATGACCGCGCCGAAGTCGCAGAACGGCAGCTTGTTGACCAGCGCACGGGTGTTGTCCGCGTCGAACGCGCCCCAGCCGCCGTCCTTGGACTGCATCCCGGTCAGCCAGGCCAGGCCCCGGTCGATGGCGTCCCGGCTCGGCGTGGCCACCCGGCGCAGCGCGAGCACGACCTCGGCGGTGTCGTCGGTGTCGGGGTAGTTGTCGTTGTCGAACTCGAACGCCCAGCCGCTCGGGCCGAGGTTCGGGCGGCGGACCTGCCAGTCGCCCGGGCCGCGGATCTCCTCGGCGAGCACCCAGCGCCCGGCCCGGGCCAGCGCGGGGTCATCGGCCGGCAGGCCCGCGTCGGCCAGCGCGATCATGATCAAGATGGTGTCCCAGACCGGCGACTGGCAGGCCTCCAGGCGGCGCACCGGACCGTCGGTATTGGCCTCGGTGATGGTGAACCGCTCCAGGCCGGCCAGGCCCTTGGCCATGACCGGATGGCTGAGGTCATAACCGAGCAGGTTCAGCGCCATCAGCGAGTACACCCAGGGTGGCTGGATGCCGCCCCAGCAGCCGTCCCGCTCCTGCCGGGCGACGATCCACTCCGCGCACCGGCGCAGCGCCGCCTGCCGCACGGACTTGACCGGCCGCCGGTACCGGTGCAGGGCCTTGTCGAGCGCAGTGAAGACGCGGGACCAGGGATCTTCGGCAGGATCCAGACCGCCCAGCGGGCGAGCGTCGGCGGTGCGGCGCGGGCGCGGGGCGCGGCCCTGCGGGCCGCCCGTCTTGAGCTCATCGATGGAGATGCCCAGGGGGCGGGAGGGCCGGAACGAGGCGACCACGGCCAGGGCCACGATGGTCTGCCGGGCCCAGCAGCCCCAGTCATAGATGTTGAGCGGAAACCAGGACGGCAGGTAGATCAGCTCGGGCGGGATGACCGGCAGGTCGTCCCAGGACCACAGCCCGGACAGGGCCAGCCAGATGCGGGTGAATACCCGGGTGGCCTCGACCCCGCCCTGCTCCACAATCCATTCCTGAGCCAGCTTCATGTGCGGCTTGCCCGGCTCGTCGCCGGCTAGCCGCAGGGCCAGGTAGGCCTCGACCGTGGTGGACAGATCGGCCGGGCCACCGAAGAAGTTGGCCCAGGTACCGTCCTCCCGCTGCTGAGACCTGATCCAGCGGCCCGAGGCCGCGATGACGGCCTCGTCGTGCAGACCCAGGAACTCACGGAGCAGCAGGTCCTCGGCGTCCATGGTGACGTTGGTCTCGAGCTCGCCCTGCCACCAGCCCTCGGCGTGCTGCAGGCCGAGCAGGTGGTCGCGCGCCCGGGTCAGGGTCGTGCGGGCAGTGTTTATTACGGGGGAGGCGACTCCCCCCTGACCCCCCTCGCTCACGGGGGGGCTGCCTGCCCCCCCGTTCCCCCGGGGCCCCCCGGGGCCCCCGGGCCCCCTGTGGCTCTTGTAGCCCCTGGGGAGCCTGAGGGCTACCACTGGCGGGCCGTGATGAACTCGGCGATGGCGGTCAGCTCGGACTGGACGTCGGCGGCCAGGTCGATGTCGGCCAGGCTGGCGTTGGCCGCGGCCAGCTGGGTGTCGGCCTCGCTCTCGGCCCAGTCCTTGCCGCCCCCCGCGACGACCAGGTCGGCCGCGCGGACCAGGTCGTCCTCGGTCAGCGGCTCGGGCTGGGTGAGCAGGGCGCGCAGCTGCGCCGCCTCGGGCTTCCCGCTATTCAGCGCGGCTACCACCGGCAGCGACTTCTTGCGGGCGCGCAGGTCCGCACGGACCGGCTTGCCGGTGACCTCGGGGGCGCCCCAGATGCCGAGCAGGTCGTCGGTGAGCTGGAAGGCCAGCCCGACGTGGGCGCCGAACCCGGCCAGGCCCATGGCCAGCGCGGGCGGCGCGCCCAGGTGCACCGCGCCGATGCTGCAGGCGCAGGCCATCAGCGCGGCCGTCTTGTCACCCGCCATGTCCAGGCACTCGGCCAGGGACACATCGTCGCGCTTCTCGAAGGCCAGGTCCGAGCCCTGCCCGCCGATCAGCCGCTGCACGGCCGCGGACAGGCAGCGAGCAGCCCAGGCACCCTTGAGCGTGTCGTCCTCGAGCAGCAGATCCTGGGCCAGGGCGAGCAGCGCGTCGCCGGCCAGGATGGCCGGGCCGATACCGAACACGGTCCAGGCCGTGGGCCGGTGCCGGCGCTCGCGGTCGTTGTCCATGATGTCGTCGTGCAGCAGGGAGAAGTTATGCACCAGCTCGGTGGCCACGGCGGCGGTCACGCCCCGCTCGGGAGCCGCGCCCGCGGCCCGGGCCGACAGCAGGGCCAGAGCGGGCC
>JBAPYC010001073.1:0-5395 GCA_049284535.1 Streptosporangiaceae bacterium | reverse complement strand
GGGCGGGGTAGTCCCCGGTGTCGAGGATCAGCTCGGTGCCCAGCGTGGTGATCGGGCGCTGGTGCGGCAGCTCGCTCTTGCTCAGCAGGTTGCGCATCCGCAGCTCGACCGGGTCCAGGCCGAGGTGGGTAGCGGCCACGTCGAGCAGGTGCTCGCGGGCCGCGGTGCCCTCGAACCGGCCCGGTGCCCGGTAGGTGCCGCATGGCGTCTTGCTGGTCAGGACGACCTGGACCCGGCCCTGGTAGGCGGGCACCCGGTAGGGGCCGGGCAGCATGGCGGCGGTGAGCTCGGGGACGGCCACACCGTGCGTGCGGCAGTAGGCGCCGTTGTCCTGGATGATGGCGGCCCGCAGGGCCAGGATCCGGCCGCCGGAATCGAAGGCGGCGGCCAGCCGGTGGTACTGCTGGCGGGAGTGGTTCACCGCCATCAGGTGCTCGGCCCGGTCCTCGGCCCACTTGACCGGGCGGCCCGTGGTCAGGGCCAGCCACGGGATGAGGAAGTCTTCCGGGTAGAACTCGCCCCGGACCCCGAACCCGCCGCCCGCGTCCACCGCGTGCACGTGGATCAGCGTCTCGTCCAGGCCGAGCAGGCCCGCGAGCAGGTCGCGGTTCCATACCGGCACCTTGGTCATGCCGTAGATGTCGAGAGTGCCCGGGTCGTGGCCCGGTCCCCGGCTCGCGCCGGGGACGGCGAGCAGGCAGCGCGGCTCCAGCGGCACGCCCGAGTGCCGCCCGATGGCCAGCTCGATCTCGACCACGTGCGCGGCGCGGGCGAAGGCGGCGCCGGTGTCGCCGTAGCCGCGGGTCAGCTCGGCCGCGACCGTGGCGTCCGGGGCGCGGGCGTCCAGGATGGCGGGCTCGCCGGTGATGTCGATTCCGATCAGCTCGGCCGCGTCCTCGCAGGCGTACGGGTCCTCGCCGAGCACCACGGCGACCGGCTCGCCCACGTAGCGCACGGCGTCCGTGGCCAGGACGGGCTGCAGGAACTCGCTGAGGTCGGTGTCCGCGATCGTCAGGCGGACCGGGATGACCAGGCCGGCGGGCAGGTCCCGCGCGGTGACGACGGCAGTGATGCCCGGCGCCGCCGCGGCCTCGCCGACGTCGATGGCGCGGATCCGGCCGTGGGCCACCGGGGAACGGACGATCCGGGCCCAGCACTGGCCGGGGGCGCTGATGTCGTCGCCGAACCGGCCCCGGCCGCGCAGCAGGCGGGGATCCTCGTGGCGGGCCAGCCTGGCCCCGATCACGGTCATCGCCGCTGCCGGGCGCGTGCGGTGGACCGAACGGCCTCGATAATGCCCTGGTAACCGGTGCAACGACACAGATTCGAGGCGACTAGCTCGCGCGCCTGCTCCGGCGTGAGCTCGGCCGTTTCCCCTTCCTGGGCCGTCTCGGCCAGGTACGCCTCGGCCAGCATGAGAAAGCCGGGGGTGCAGAACCCGCACTGCAGCGCGTGCTGGTCGCTGAACGCCTGCTGCAGGTCAGACAGCTCGTCGCCGTTGGCCAGCCCCTCGACCGTGCGAACCTGCGTGCCGTCGGCCTGCACCCCGAAGACCAGGCAGGCCCGGACCGGGGTGCCGTCCATGATGACCGTGCAGGCACCGCAGATGCCGTGCTCGCAGCCCAGGTGGGTGCCGGTGTAGCCGAGGTCGTGCCGGAGCATGTCGGCCAGGGTCCGCCTGGACTCGATCGTCAGCTCGTGCTCGCGGCCGTTGACCGTGACGCGGATCTGGTGCATGTCCTTCATGAGTGGTCCTCGGCTGAGTGATCCTGGGCTGAGTGATCCTGGGCGCCGAACAGGGCGGCGCTCAGCTCCTGGGGCAGCACCGGGATGTGGTCGAAGCTCACGCCGGTGCCGGCCAGCGCGTCGTTGACGGCGTTCAGGATGGCGGCCGGGGCGCCGATGGTGCCGCCCTCCCCCATTCCCTTGGCCCCGGTCTCACCGAAGGCCGACGGGGTCTCCAGGTGCACGATGTCCACCGGGCACATCTCCGCCGCGGTGGGCGCCAGGTAGTCCATGAGGGTGGCGCTGGCGGGCTGGCCGTCGGCGTCGAAGCAGACCCGTTCGAGCAGCGCGGCCGCCGCGCCCTGGGTGACCCCGCCGAGTACTTGCCCGTCCACCACGATCGGGTTGATGACCACACCGCAGTCCTCGATGACCAGGTACCGGTGCAGCCTGATGGCACAGGTCCCGGGGTCGACGACCACCATGGCCGCGTGGCAGGCGTTGGAGAAGGTGCCGGGCGGGTCGAAGCTGGCCCGGGCCTCCAGGCCGTAGCGCAGCTCCTCGGACAGCCGGTGGGCCTGGAAGTGGGCCAGCCGGGCTAGCTCGGCGATTTTGATGGCCGCCGTGTCGTCGCCGCGGACCCGGGCCATCCCCTCGGCCAGCTCGATGTCGGCCGCGCTGGCCTCAAGCTGGCCGGCCGCGATCTCACGCAGCTGGCGGGCCACCACGTCCGCGGCCCGGCCGGCCGCGCCGCCGCCGATGACCACCGAACGGCTGCCCCAGGTGCCCCAGCCGTAGGAGGCCAGGTCGGTGTCGCCCTGGCGCAGCCGGACCTGGTCCGGGTGGACACCGAGGCGGTCGGCCACGATCTGCGCGAACGTCGTCTCGTGCCCCTGGCCGTGCCCGCAGGTCCCGGTGGTGACGATGACCTCGCCGGTCGGGTCCATCCGGACCAGCGCCGTGTCGTACCCGGGGGTCATCCGCATCCGGCGCTGGGACATGGTCGCGGTGCCGTAGGCGGTGCGCTCGGAAAAGCAGGCGTACCCGATCCCGGCCAGCCGCCCCTGCTGACGCAGCCGGTCCTGCTCGGCCGCCCAGCCATGCTCGCTCACCTGCTTCTCGGCCAGGTCCAGGGACTCGCGGTAGCTGCCCTCGTCATAGGTGATGCGGTTGATGCCGGTGTAGGGGAACTCGTGCCGGCCGATAAGGTTGCGCCGCCGGACCTCGAGGGAGTCCAGGTCGAGGGCGGCCGCCGCCTTTTCCATCAGGCGCTCCATGACCAGCACGATCTGCGGACGGGACACGCCCCGGTAGGGCGCGGACGGGGCCTTGCAGGTGGCGATGGCCCGGCCCCGGGCCCGGTACGCGGGCACCTTGTACACCCCGGGCAGTTCGGTCGCCGCCATCAGCGGCTCAACCGCGCAGGTGAACGGGAACGCGGAGTAGGCGCCGGTGTCGCAGGCGATCTCGGCGTCCAGCCCGAGGATCCGGCCGTCCCCGTCGAACGCCGCGGTGACCTGATAGCGCTGCTCGTGCCCGTGGAAGGCGGCGGTCAGGTTCTCCTGCCGGTCCTCGGTCCAGCGGACCGGGCGGCGCAGCCGCAGGGCGGCCGCGGCGACGGCCACCTCCTCCCGGCCGACCACGCACTTCAGGCCGAACCCCCCGCCCACGTCCGGGGCGATGACCCGGACCTGGCGCTCGGGGATCTCCAGGGCCTGGGCCACGGCCGAGCGGACCTGATGCGGGACCTGAGTGGACACGTGCAGGATGAGCTGGTCGTCGCGGTCGTCCCACTCGGCCAGGCAGGCCCGGCCCTCCAGCGGGAGCGCGGCCACCCGGGCGCTGCGGAACTCCGCGGTCACGGTGACGGGGGCGGCGGCGAAGATCTGGGGCAGGTTCTCGTCGTCGAACATCAGCAGGTCGACCAGGCAGTTGCCGGGCGCCTCGGCGTGCAGCTGGGGTGCCCCGGCCGCCTCGGCCGCCTCGAGGCTGGACACGGCCGGCCGCGGCTCCCAGTCCACCTCGACCAGTTCGGCCGCGTCCTCGGCCCGGTAGGCATCGTCGGCGACCACCAGAGCCACCGGCTCGCCCACGAAGCGGGTGACCCCGGCCGCCAGGATCGGCATCCGGGTGGGGACGAACTCGTCCCGCTCCAGCAGGGCGAGCAGGTACGGCTCGCCCAGCCGGGCGGCGGTGAGCACATCTTCCACCCCGGGAGCCTGGCGGGCGGCGCTGTCGTCGATGCCACGGACGGCGGCGTGCGCGAGCGGGCTGCGGACGAACGCGGCGTGCAGCAGGCCTGGCCGGGTCAGGTCATCAGTGAACCGGCCCCGGCCGGTCAGCATGCGGCGGTCTTCCTTGCGCCGCAGCGGGGTGCCGACCCAGCGGCCGCCGTCCCGGGAGGTCGCGGCCGTCACAGCTGGCTCGCCTCGGCCAGGGCCCGGGCCACCAGGGTCGCGGTCAGCCGGCGCCGGAACGCGGCGTCACCGTTGGTGTCCTCGGGCGGGTCGATCTGGCTGGCGGCGTGCTCGCCCATGGCCTGCCAGGTCCCCGGACCGGCGGGCTGTCCGGTCAGGGCCCCGGTGTCCACCTCCACCGGCAGCGGGCCGACGCCGCCGAGCACGACCCGGCCGCGGCGGCACACGCCGCCGGTGATATCCGCGGACACCGCGGCCGCCACCACCGCGAAGTCCCCCTGACGCTGGGCGAATTCGGTGAGCACGGCGCGGGGCGACGGCTCGGGGAACCACAGCTCCGTGATCATCTCGTCGGGGCCGGCGGCGGTGGTGTAGTAACCCTCGAAGAAGTCGGCGGCCGGGACGGTGCGCTGGCCTTGCGGGCCGGTGAGCACGACCTGCGCGCCGAGCAGCATCGCGAGCAGGCACCACTCCGAGGCCGGGTCGGCGTGGGCGATGCTGCCGCCGAACGTGCCCCGGCTGCGGATCGGGTAGTGCCCGATCCACCGGGCCGACCGGGGCAGCACGCCGAATCCCGCCTGCAGCGCCGGGTCGCGGCTGACCTCCACGGCGCGGTGGGTGGTGAGCGCGCCGATGCGCAGGCCATCCGCCGGATCCATGGTCAGGTAGCTCAGACCGGCGATCGGTGTCACGTCGACCAGCGCGGCCGGGCGGGCCAGCCGGAAGTTCATCATCGGGACCAGGCTCAGGCCCCCGGCCAGGATCTTGGCCTCGTCGCCGAGCTCGGCCAGCAGCGCGACCGCCTCGGCCACACTGTGCGCCCGGTGGTAGGCGAACGGCGGTGGCTTCACCGGCTCCTCCCGATCGGGTGGTTCCTGATCCACTTGGTATACCATATGTCAGGCTTTTCGGGAGCCCGGGAAAGGGTCGGAGCATGCCGCATCCTCATCTGATCACCGACACCAGCCCGGCCGGCTACCGCTGGATCCGGCTGGCCCGCCCGGAACGGCGTAACGCCCTCGACGCCGCCCTGACCGCGGCGGTGCGCGACGAGCTAGCCGCCGAGCCTGCCCAGCCGGTGCTGCTGGGCAGCGCGGATCCGCTGATGTTCTGCGCCGGGGCCGACCTCACCATCTCCGACGCCGAACGGGCTCGGGTTTCCGACCTCATCTACGACTGCTGCGAGATCATCGTCACCCGGCCCGGCCCGGTGATCGCCGTGCTGACCGGGGCGGCGGTCGGCGGCGGCGCCC
>JBAPYC010001072.1:0-1557 GCA_049284535.1 Streptosporangiaceae bacterium | reverse complement strand
GCCGCCCGGCGCGCCGGGTCAGGCGTCAGCCGGGCGGCTTCCTCGAGGAATGCAGCCGCCGCGGCAAGTCCTCCACGCGTCTGGGCCCGAACGGCTGAGCGCTCGAGCTCGTCGGCCACCTCTTCGTCCGGCCTGGATGTCGCGTGGGCACGGTGCCACGCCCGGCGATCGGGATCGACACCGGGATCGGTGGCGTCCGCCAGGGCCTGGTGGACGTTCCGGCGTTCCTCGGGCGACGCCGCCCGGTAGACCGCGGATCGCACCAGCGGATGGCGGAACCGCACTTGCCCGGCGAACTCGACCAGTCCGGCCGCGACCGCCGGCACCGCCGCATCGGCCTCCACGCCGAGCTGGTCGGCTGCCCGCAACACCAGCACAGGATCGCCAATCGGCTCGGCCGCCGCCACCACGAGCAGCAGCCGGGTCGTCGGCGGGAGCGGTTCCAGCCGCCGCCGGAAGCTGTCCTCGATCCGCCCCGACAGCGCTGCAGCGCCGGGCAGCCCGAACCCGCCCGCCAGTTCCTGAGGCGTCAGGCCATGCGGCAGTTCCAGCAGTGCGAGCGGGTTTCCGCCGGTCTCGGCCACGATCCGGTCGCGGACTCGTTCGTCCATAGGACCGGTAATCACAGACAGCAGCAAAGCGCGCGCCTCGCCATCGACCAGCCCGGGCACTACCAGCTCGGTCAGCCCGGTCAGGTGACGCTCGGCCGCAGGCTCGCGGACCGCGAAAACCAGGGCGACAGACTCGGCCGCCAGGCGGCGCGCGACGAACGCGAGCGCTTGCGCAGAGGCGTCGTCGAGCCACTGCGCGTCATCCACCACGCACACCAGTGGCTGCTCCTCGGCGACGTCGGACAGCAGGCTCAGCAGAGCCAGCCCGACCAGGAAGCGGTCCGGGGCGTCGCCGGCCTGCAGACCGAACGCCGTGCTGAGCGCATCGCGCTGTGGTCCGGGAAGGCGATCGAGCCGGTCGAGGAACGGCGCGCACAGCTGGTGCAGCCCGGCAAACGCGAGTTCCATTTCGGCCTCGACGCCGACCGCCCGGGCGGTACGACATCCAGACGCGCGTCCCAGCAAGTAGCTCAGCAGCGCGGTCTTGCCGATGCCCGGCTCGCCGCGCAGCACCAGCGCCCGGCTTACGCCGGCCCGCACACTGGCCAGCAGCCGATCCAGCACCTCGCACTCGTTACGCCGACCGCGCAGTCCCAGCGGCCGGCCACGTAGGCCACGCCCAGGATCACTGCTGAGGCTAGGAATCCCAACCGACACTAGCGATCACCTCTGCGCTGGCCAACGGCGCCTTCGCGATATCCGGTAGCTGACCGGCGGCTGCTCGTGCCCGGCGGGGTCTGTTTCAGACTCTACGCCTGCGTATGAGCCGGCGAAATGGTTCGGTGCGGCCAGTCAGGCCTTGAGAGTTCTCCGCGTGCCTGCCGAGACTGGCTTGCCAGATCAGCCCCACCGACGCTGCCGTGATCACCGCTCCTCCGTAGACGACGGTCGTTGACATGATGCCAGCCGTTGACATTAGCAGGCCGGCGATGACGACCGGCAAGCT
>JBAPYC010001071.1:0-4310 GCA_049284535.1 Streptosporangiaceae bacterium | reverse complement strand
GCGGTGCTGCCGGCCGGCACCACCGCACTGCACGTGGGCAGCCTCGGCCTGGTCATGGAGCCGGCCGGCAGCAGCCTGGAGCAGCTGGTCACCGGGCTGCCCGACGGGATCACGGTCATGCTCGACCCGAATTGCCGCCCGGGCGCGATCGCCAGCCGGACGGCCTACCTGGGCCGGCTGGACCACATCGTGCGCCGGGTGGACCTGATCAAGACCAGCACCGAAGACCTGGCCTACCTTTTCCCGGGCCACGACACCGACTACGCCGCGACCGAACTGCTCGGCCGCGGTCCCGCGTGCCTGCTGGTCACCGACGGCGCCGCCCCGGTCCGCGCTTTCGCCGGCACCCACCAGATCCGGGTCGAGGTGCCGCCCGCCCAGATCGTCGACACGGTGGGCGCCGGGGACGCCTTCGGCGGCGCCTTCCTGGCCTGGTGGAACGGTAACGGGCTCGGCCGGGACGAGCTGCGCGACCTGCAGGCCGTGCGCCGGGCCACCCAGGCGGCGGTCTACGCCTCGGTCATGACCTGCACGCGCCGCGGCGCCGAACCTCCGTGGGCGGGCGAGCTGGCCGGCCACGACGGCTGGACCTGGCTGCCGCCCCAGGCCAGCCCCGGGCCCGGTCCGGCCACAATCGCGCCGGCCCAGGCCAGCCCCGAGCCCGACCAGGCCGGACTCGCCTGACCCGCACCTGCCGACGGGGCCGGTGCGGTCCTGGTTGACTGGGCCAGTGACGTTCGCGACCGTTCTTTCCTTTGTAGTGGGCGCCGGCATTGACATCGCGCTGCTCTCCTACGGCGCCCGCCGCCTGCTCGATGAGCGGCGGTTCTCGCTGTCCCGGACGGTGGTGGCGGGCCTGGCCGGCCAGGCGCTCACCAACGCGATCTTCAACGCGCTGGACTCCACCGGCCTGGATTTCGCCGGGCTGGCTTCCGGGCGGATCCACCCGTACGGTGCGGTGCTCGGCTTCGCAGCCCTCAGCTGGGCCGCCGGCCTGCTGCTGGCCATGGCCATCCTGGTCACCCTGCAGGCCTTCTTCCCGGCCGGGACCGTCCCGCCCATCTCGTCCTGGCCGCGGCGGCTGCGCGACCGCGCCGCGCGCAGCCGCCGCTACTGGCAGATCGTGCGTATCTTCACCCGCTGCGGTGTGCGGCCGCTGCTGCACGCCGGTCCCGAGGGCCGGTCGGCCACGCTGGCGCGGTCGCTGAGCGAGGCCCTGGACCGCAGCGGGGTGGTGTTCATCAAGTTCGGCCAGGCCCTGTCGACCCGCCGGGACCTGCTGCCGCCCGAGTTCATCACCGAGCTCGGCCACCTCCAGAACCGGGTCAGCCCGCTGCCCTGGAGCCAGATCGAGCTGGTCCTGGCGGCCGAACTCGGCGGCACCACCGCCTTCGCGCAGATCGACCACGAGCCGCTGGCCGCGGCCTCGATCGCCCAGGTGCACGCGGCCACGCTGCGCACCGGCGAGCCGGTCGTGGTCAAGGTGCTGCGGCCCGGCGTGACCAGCCTGGTCGATCGGGACCTGGACATCATCGGGCGGCTGGCCCGGCGGGCCGAGGCCCGCGCGCCGTGGGCCCGGTCCCTGGGCGTGGTCACGCTGGCCGAGGCCTTCGCCGCCGCGCTGCGCGAGGAGCTGGACTTCCGGGTGGAGGCGCGGAACCTGGCCGCGGTCAGCGCGGCGGATGGGCGGCCCGATCCCGGCGCCAGCCTGATCATCCCGGCCGTCTATCACGACCTGAGCACCCAGCAGGTCCTGGTCATGCAGCGGCTGGACGGGGTGCCGGTGAGCCAGGCCGGCGCGCAGCTGGAGGACCTGGACGGGGATATGCTCGCCCGCTCCCTGCTGGAGTGCGTGCTGCGCCAGATCGTCATCGACGGCGTCTTCCACGCCGACCCGCATCCCGGGAACATCCTGCTGCTCACCGACGGGCGGCTTGGGCTGATCGACTTCGGCTCGGTCGGCCGCCTCGACTCCGAGCTGCGCGCCGCCCTGCAGCGGCTGCTGCTCGCCCTGGACCGCCGCGACCCGGTGGCCCTGACCGATGCCCTGCTGGAGGTCACGGCCCGCCCCGATACCCTGGACGAGCAGGCGCTCGAGCGGGCGGTCGGCGCCCTGCTGGTCCGGCATCTGGCCGCCGGGCTGCCGCCCGACGCGGCCATGTTCACCGACCTGTTCCGCATCGTGACCCGGCACGAGCTGGCCGTGCCGCCGCAGTTCGCGGCCACTTTCCGGGCCCTGTCCACGCTCGAGGGCGGGCTGCGGATGCTGGCTCCCGGCTTCGACATCGTGGCCGGGGCCAAACGCTTCGGCCAGTCTCAGCTGAGCCAGCGGCTGGGCCCGGCCTCGCTCAAGGCGGCCGCGACCGATGAGATCATCACCTTGCTGCCGATGCTGCGCCGGCTGCCCCGCCGGGTGGACCGGATCGCGGCCGCGGTGGAGGGCGGCCGGCTCAGCGTCAACGTCCGGGTGCTGGCCGACGAGCGCGATCGCCAGACCATCGGCGGCTGGATCCAGCTCGGGGTGCTCACCGTGCTGGCGGCCACCGCCGGCTTCATGGCCGTGGCGCTGCTGGCGCTCAAGGGCGGCCCGGCCATGACCGCCACGGTCAGCCTGTACCAGTTCCTCGGCTACTGCCTGCTGGTCGTCTGCGCGCTGCTCGCGCTGCGGGTGCTGGCCGCGATCTTCCGCACCCGGTCCTTAGCCGCGGCGGGCCTGAATCCTTAACGTGAGCGGAGCAGGATGCCCCGGACGAAAGCGGCCTGCCCGGCGTGCTGCAGGCAGTCCGAGATCACGCTGACCAGGCGCACCCCCATCGTCACCGGCGGGTCCCATGCCTCGTCGACCACCCGGTCCAGGTCAGCGTCGGAGATGCCCGACACCAGCCGCACGGCCTGCTCGTGCACCGCGTCCTGATACCCGGTGAGCAGATCGGCCGACGCCGTGACCTGGGCGACCTGAGCGGAGGTGTGCCCATAGCCGGTGCTGGAATCGCCGAACGGCAGCTCGAAGCGCTTGCCGTACTCGTCCCACACCTGCGGCACCCCGAACGCGCCGGCGACGTGGTCGTCCTCGACCCGCGTCAGGTGCCACAGCAGCCAGGCGATCGAGTTCGCATCCTGGTCCAGCCGCTCTGCCAGCTGACTCTCGGTCAGCCCATGCACCGCCTCGTGGACGGTCTCGGAGATCCGGCCGAACGCGTCGGTCAGCAGTTCCGCGCTTGTCATCGTGCCCCTTTCCGCCAGAAAACCGAATCTAGCCGAACGGCCGGGGTGACACGCCGTCCTGCCAGGTCTCGTGCCCGGCTGGGCGTCACTGTCGGTGGCACGAGGTACCGTTCCGACGTGCCCCCAGAGTCAGCCAGCACAGAGTCAGCCAGCACCGAGTCAGCCAGCACCGAGTCAGCCAGCACAGAGCAAGCGAGCGATCCCGGTACCGACGCTGGCGCCGTGCTGGAGGGCGTGCCCGAAGTGGCCGAGCTCCTGGCCGCCGCGGTGAGCGGCATCGGCGGTGCCGAGCGCCCCGGGCAGGTCACCATGGCCCAGGCCGTGCGGCACGCCATCGAGACCGGCGAGCACCTGGCCGTCCAGGCCGGGACCGGCACCGGCAAATCGCTGGCCTACCTGGTGCCGGCCGTGCGGCACGCGATGGCGACCGGCAGCACGGTGGTGGTGGCCACGGCCACGATCGCGCTGCAGCGTCAGCTGATCGACCGGGACCTGCCCCGGCTGGCGGCCTCGCTCGGCCCGCTGCTGCCGCGCGAGCCGGTCTTCGCCATCCTCAAGGGCCGGCGCAACTACCTGTGCCTGCACCGGCAGCGCGGCGGCGTGGCCGAGGACCCCCAGGACGCGCTGTTCGAGCCGGTAGCTCTGTCTGATCAAGCTGGGGGCCCGGCATCTCCGCTGGGCCGGCAGGTCAAGCGGCTGCACGAGTGGGCCGAGGAGACCAAGACCGGCGACCGGGACGAGCTCGTCCCCGGGGTGCCCGATGCCGCCTGGCGCCAGGTCTCGGTCAGCGGGCAAGAATGCATCGGGGCGCAGCGCTGCCCGTTCGGCTCCCGCTGTTTCGCCGAGCGGGCCCGAGCCGCGGCTGGCCAGGTGGACATCGTGGTCACCAACCACGCGCTGCTCGCCATCGACGCCACCTCGGACAACAGCGTGCTGCCCGAGCACGACGTGGTCATCATCGACGAGGCGCACGACCTGGTGGACCGGGTCACCTCGGCCACCACCGGGGAGCTGTCCGGCCCGGCCGTGGATGCGGCCGCCCGCCGCGCGGCCCGGCTGACCGAGTCGGCCGCGGACGTCGGGGC
>JBAPYC010001070.1:0-2669 GCA_049284535.1 Streptosporangiaceae bacterium | reverse complement strand
AGCCGGCTGCGGGCCGCCCAGCCGGTTCTGGACGCCGCCCGGATCAAGGTGGCCGTCGGGATCAGCGCCCCGGCTCAGGGTGCGGCCGCGCTGTCCGGCGCGCTGCATGAGGCCAGCAGTGCCCGGCGGCTGGCCACGCTGCGCGCCACCGCGGCCCTGTCCGTGGTGACCAGCGACGAGGTGGCCTCGCACGAGCTGCTGCTGGCCAGTGTCCCGGCTAGCGTGCTGCGGCAGTTCCGGGACCGGCTGCTCGGCCCGCTGCTGGCCTACGACGAGCAGCACCGGGCCGAGCTGGTACGCACGCTGCGCGAGTTCCTGGCCTGTTCCGGCTCGTGGAACGCGTGCGCGGCCACGATGTACGTGCACGTCAACACGGTCCGCTACCGGATCAGGCGGATCGAGGAGCTGACCGGCCGTAACCTGTCCTGCCTGGATGACCAGGTCGACTTCTTCCTGGCCCTGCGAGTCCGCTAGCTTGTCCCGGTGGTGGTGATCCGGGCGGGTTCGGCGGCCGACGCGGCACAGATCGCCGCGGTACAGCGCGAGGGCTGGTTCGCCGCCTACTCCGGCATCATTCCCGCCGCCATCATCGACCGGGTCACTGCCCCCGACGGCGGTGCGCGGGTGCGCCAGACGTTCCGTACCCGGCCGTGGCAGCGCATGATCGTGGCCGTTACCGACGGCGGGGACCCGCGTGACAGGGCCCCGGCCACCGGGGACCCGTCCGCCGGGACCCAGGGCGGCATCATCGGGTACGCCTCTTACGGCCCGGAGACCGATGTGCTGAGCGCGCCCTGGCCGCATCCGCTCACCCCCGGCGGGGAACAGGGCCGCACCGGTGAGCTCTACGCGCTGTACGTCCGCCCGGCGTGGTGGTCCACCGGCACCGGGCGGGCGCTCATGGACCGGGTCCTGGCCAGGACGGCGGCGGCCGGGTACCAGTCCGTGGTGCTCTGGGTGCTGCGGGACAACCTGCGCGCCCGGCGGTTCTACGAACGGGCTGGCTTCGCGCCGGACGGCGCTACCAACGTGCTTGAGCGCCTCGGCGAGGTCCCGGAAGTACGCTACCGCCGTCCCCTGATAGGCGCCTGAGCAGCATCTATAATCAATGATTCCGGCGCTAAGAAATACTATGTCTTGGACTTCTAGGTCGCGGCGAAGCAGGCTGGGGGAAACGAGAGCCCAGGGAAAATACGCCCGGAAGGACCGCGTCATGACAGACACCGCGACCGTGGCCGCCACCTATTTCGACGCCTGGAGGGAGAAAGACTTCGGCCGCCTGCGCTCGGTGCTGGCCGACGACGTGGACTTCGGCGGGCCGCTGGGCACCGTCCAGGGCGGCGATGGCTGCCTGCGGGGCCTGCAGGGCATGGCCCAGATCATGACCGGGCTGGACGTCCGCAAGGTCTTCCGCGACGGCGCCGACGTGCTGACCTGGTTCGAGCTGTCCACTAAGGTGGCCGACACCGTGCCGGTGGCGAACTGGATGCAGGTCCGGGACGGCAAGATCACCCGGATCCGGGTCGCCTTCGACGCCCGGGGCCTCGCCGGCGGCTCGTGACGCCTCTGGTCAGCTCGCCAGCGCCGCCTGGTAGGGATGCGGCTTGCCAGCCAGCCAGTCCCAGAACGTCCGGTACGGCAGCCGGGCGACCACACTGCCGCCGCGGACCTGGCCGGCCAGCTCGACCCGCAAGACGGCAGGCCCGCGGGAGTCCGCGGTATGCCGGACCTTGACGTCGCCGTGGCGCACGGTCAGATCGTCGACGTCGACCACGATGCCCGGCCGGACGACCAGGGTCAGGTCGCCGCCGGTCCGCAGGTCCACATCGATACGCAGCGTGTCCCCGGTGATCTCGGCCTCGGTGAAGTCCAGCTTCACGTCGCCGAGCATGGCCCGGATCTCCATCCGCCGCGGCACCACCCAGCGGCCGGTGCGGGTGACGTCGCCCAGCCGCTGGTCGATGCGGATCAGGTCTTTGGCCTTCGGCGGCACCCCGCCAGAGGGGGCCGGCAGGTCGGCGGTCAGGGCGGCCAGCTCGCTGCCGGTCCGGGCGGCCAGCGCCGCCTCGATCCGCTCGTCCAGCTCCTCGGCGGTCAGCCGCCCGTCGCCCGCGGATACCCGCAGGATCTCCACGGCACGGTCACGGTCAGCGTGGGAAGCCCTCAGCTCGGGCGTGTTCTGTGTCATACCTCTATCCTCCGCGCGCCGGCGCGGGCCCGGTATCGACCCGAGGGCTGATCCTGCTCAGCCGTTCGGCTGAGCAGGATCAGCCGGCTGACGTGGTGGCCGCAGCTGACCCCCCTCCGGACAGTGCCGACCGGGTACCCGGCATAGTGAGATCAGGCCATACCCGAGCACTGGAGGTGAGCCGAGATGCCGAACTCACCGGAGCGGCGCCGCATCGTGATCGTCGGAGCCGGTTTTGCCGGCTATAACGCCGCGCAAGAACTGTCCCGGCTCGCCGGCAAGACAGCCGAGATCGTGCTCATCAACTCCGCGGACTACTTCCTGTATCTCCCGCTGATGCCCCAGGTGGGCAGCGGGCTGCTGGAGCCGCGGCACATCTGCGTCTCCCTGCTCAGCCGGACGCGCAAGATCCGCTTCGTGCTTGGCACGGTTAGCCACGTCGACGCCGCCGCCAAGACCGTGACCTGGAGCGGGCCGGAAG
>JBAPYC010001069.1:0-2065 GCA_049284535.1 Streptosporangiaceae bacterium | reverse complement strand
GTGCTGACCGCCGCCGGCGCCACCATGCTGCTGGCGGGCCTGACGCTGGTGACCGGGCGCAGCCTCATCGGGGTGCTCGGCGGCGCCGCGCTGATCGCGGCTGGGGTGGGCACCGGCCTGCCCGCGCTCCGGCGGCTTGTCCCGCCCGGCACCTTGACCGCGCGGCCGGGGCTGCCGGCCGTCATCTTGACCCGCGGGCTGCTGACGTTCGCGTTCCTCGGCGCCGACGCCTACGTGACGCTGACCATTACCGCGGTCCGTCATCGCACCCCGATCGTGGCCAGCATCGCGGTCACCGGGGCCACGCTGGCCTGGGCGGCTGGGTCGTGGATCCAGGCCAGGCT
Source organism: Streptosporangiaceae bacterium (assembly GCA_049284535.1). Classification (GTDB taxonomy): domain Bacteria; phylum Actinomycetota; class Actinomycetes; order Streptosporangiales; family Streptosporangiaceae; genus Palsa-504. The sequence continues at coordinate 1,721 of JBAPYC010001069.1, read as the reverse complement.
GAGCGACAGGTGGGAGGGCCGCCGCCTGGTGCGCACCGGGCTGATCATCATCCTGCTGGCCATCGCCGGGATGGCCCTGGTCCTGGAGCCGGGCGTCCCGGTGGCGGTGGGACTGGCCGCCTGGACGATCGGCGGGCTGGGCATGGGCCTGGCCGTCTCGCCGATCGCCCTGATGATGCTGCGGCAGGCCCCGCCCGGGCAGGAGGGGCAGACCTCCGCGTCCCTGAACCTGGCCGACACGCTCGGCACCGCGATCGGCATCGGCGTGGGCGGCGCGGCCGTGGCGGCCGTTTCCGGCAGCCGCCTGCACCTGGGCCTGGACGTCGCGTTCGCTGTCGCGGCGCTGGCCGGCGTCGTCGCGCTGGCGCTCAGCGGCCGGCTGCCCGCGGGTCCGACTGCGGCCGCTCAGGAAGGATAGTCCGGGCCCGCCGCGGGCAGTTCGCCCCTGAGCGCGGTGATGGCCCGGGCGGTGCGGCTGGCGACCACAGCCTCGGTGACCCCGGTGGCTTCGGCGATCTGGCCCTCGCTCAGGCCGGCGAAGTAGCGGAGCACCAGCACCTCACGCTGGCAGGCGGGCAGCGCCCGCAGGGCCGACACGATCACGTGCCGGTCCAGCCCGGTGGCCGCAGCGGTACGAGGCCCTGGCCTGCCAGGTGCGGCTCGGTCAGCACCCGGCAGGCCCGGCGCATAACGCGGCGCCGAACGGGCGCGGTGGACCACCGCCCGGTGCAGGAAGCACAGGGCCTCCTCGTCGCGGGGGTGATCGGGCAGCCCGGGCCAGGCCCGGTGCACGGCGGCGAAGGAATCCTGCACGATGGCCTCGGCGGTAGCCAGGTCCGGGACCAGCAGCGCGGCCAGCCGGACCAGGGGCCGGTAATACCGGTCATACAGCGCGGTCACGGCCCGGTCCGGGTCGGGGTCGGGCGGCTTGACCTGGGAGGTACGCATGAGCGTCTGGCCTTCTCTAGCCGGGCCGGCCTGTCCGGCCCAGTTACCAGTAAGAGCCGGCCGCCCGTCCGCCGCCAACAGCTTTTTCGGTTCCGGGCCCCGTCCCTACGCCGGGCGGAAGGTGGCGGCGAAGGCCTCGAAGAAGTGATAGTCCGCATTCCAGTCGCTGACCGGCGTGGACCAGTACAGCGCGTACGCGTGGTGGGAATTCGCGAGGATGTTGCGGTTCAGCACCTCGACCTGGATCCCGTCGCGGTCGTAGGTGAATTGCCAGTCGGCTGCCTTTATGGCCTGCGCATAGGGGACGGCCTGAATCCGGATGAGATGGTAATCCGGATAGCTGCTCTGCCGGCTGGCGGCCTGCTGCTCCCAGTCCGACAGCGGACTCGCCTTGGGCTGGTCGGATTGGTCGATGAGCAGGAAGATTCCGCTGTCGGCGGGATCGCGGATGTAGACGTAATGGCCGTCATGCGAGATCTGCCAGCTGTGGGGAACCCCGATCGAAAAGCCTGTGGAATTGGTGAACCGGTAGTAGCCGGCTGGCAGGGCGGCGGCCGGGGACGACGTGGCCGAGGCGGACGGCGCCGGCGTTCTCGCGGCGGGGCCCGGCGTGGCCGGGCCCGATGTGGCGGGGCCCGATGTGGCGGGGCCCGGTGCCGACGAGGCAGCGGAAGCTCCCGCGGCCGGGGCCTTGTTCCCGCCTGGCCCCCCGGCGGCGACGATCAGGCTGATAGTGACCACGGCGATTGCCACGACGGCAAGCGCGACCAGGC
>JBAPYC010001068.1:0-10914 GCA_049284535.1 Streptosporangiaceae bacterium | reverse complement strand
CTCGCTGGTTCCCGGGCCACGCGGCCTGCTCGAGCCGGCCGAAGCCCGGCGCGGCGTCGACGCGATCGCCCGGGCCGACGCGGTGCTGGTGCCGGCCCTGGCCGTGGACCGCTCCGGGAACCGGCTCGGCCGCGGCGGCGGCAGCTACGACCGGGCGCTGGCCCGGGTCGGCGCGCTGATCCCGCTGATCGCCCTGCTCTACGACGGTGAGCTGGCGCAGGAGGTCCCGGCCGAGCCGCACGACGTGCCGGTCCGGGCCGTGGCTCAGCCCGGCGGAATCCAGGAGCTCCCCGCGCGGTTATGTACACTTAGCAGTCGCATACCGCGAGTGCTAATCTGAGTCACCAAGTTGTGCCCGCGCTGGAGGGTCCGTGCCCACTTATCAGTACACCTGCACCGAATGCGGTGAGCCGGTCGAGGCCGTGCAGAAGTTCAGCGACCCGCCGCTGACCGTATGCGAGAACTGCGGCGGTCGCCTGCGCAAGGTGTTCTCCCCGGTCGGCATCGTCTTCAAGGGCTCGGGCTTCTATCGCACCGACAGCCGCAAGAACGCCACCCCGACCGTGGCCGCGGACAAGGACAAGCCCGCTGGCGACTCCAAGTCCGATAAATCCGACTCCAGCTCCACCGTGAGCAGCACGTCGGAGAAGTCGGAGAAGAAGTCCGACAGCAGCGCAAGCAGCAACGGCAGCAGCAGCACCGCCGCCAAGTCGTCCTCGGAGAAGGTCGCCTAGGGTGCCCGAGCGCGCCAGCATCGGCGTCGTCGGCGGTTCCGGTTTCTATGAGTTCCTCGAGAACGCAGAAGAGATCAAGATCGACACGCCGTACGGCCCGCCCAGCGACCCGGTCACGGTCGGCGAGGTGGCTGGCCGCCAGGTCGCGTTCCTGCCCCGGCACGGCCGTGACCACCGCTTTCCTCCGCACAAGATCCCGTACCGGGCCAACATGTGGGCGCTGCGCGCCCTCGGCGTCCGCCGGGTCATCGCCCCGACCGCGGTCGGCTCGCTGACCCCCACCTACGGCCCCGGCACCCTGGTCATCCCCGATCAGCTGGTCGACCGCACCCGCAACCGGGTGCAGACCTATTACGACGAGGGCGCCTGCCACGTGCCGTTCGCCGATCCCTATTGCCCGTCGGTCCGTTTTACGGCGATCCAGGCTGCCCGTTCGGCCGGCTGGGCCCCGGTGGAAGACGGCACGCTGGTCGTGATCGAGGGACCGCGCTTTTCCAGCCGGGCCGAATCGCTGTGGTTCGCGGCCCAGGGCTGGACCCTGGTCGGCATGACCGGCCACCCCGAGGCCGTCCTGGCCCGCGAGCTCGCGCTGTGCTACGCGCCGCTGGCCCTGGTCACCGACCTGGACGCCGGCCTGGAAAAAGGCGAGGGCGTCACCCAGGCCGAGGTCTTCGAGGTCTTCGCGGCCAACATCACCCGCCTGCGCGACCTGGTCGCCCAGATCATCGCCGCCCTCCCCGCCGACCGCGAAGACGACCTCTGCGCCCACGCCCTCGACGGCATCACTCTCCCCTTCACCCTCCCCTGACGCCCCGGCCCACGCGTGCCCCGCCTCCCTGCGCTCCCGCCCCGGGCTGCACCCCGCCTCTCCGGCGCTTCCGCCCCCGCCTGCACCCGCCTCCCCGGCGCTTCCGCCCCCGCCTGTACCTACAGGCTCGCGGCCTCGCGACAGGCCCGTCACCCCGCCGCGCTTGGCGCCCCGCCGTCCCCGTTCTAGCCGCCCCGCTTCTCGGGCTCTCGCGCGAAATGTCCACCTATGAGACATTTGTTATGCGATGCAAATTCAATGAGAGTGAATCTCTAACGCATAGATCCGGTACAGATTCACTCTCATTGAATACGCGTCAGGCGCTGAGCCAGGAGCACACCCTCCCAGCCGCCCGCGACCGGGGCGATGAGCCGGCCGATGACGGTGAAGCCAGCCCGCGCGTAGTAGCGGACCAGGGCCTGATCGCCGCCGGCCCCAGCAGTCCAGCCTGAGCTGGCGGACCCCCCGCCCGGCCGCCTCGGAGCGCGCGGCCTCGAGCAGGACCTGGCCAACCCCGCACCCGGCGAACCGCCGCGCCACCACGAAGCCCTCCAGGTAGACCTCGGGCTCACTAGCCGCGGGCGCGTAGCCCGGCGCCGAGGTCAGCCACAGCGCCCCAGCTAGATCCCCGGTCCCGGTCTCCGCCACCCGCAGTTCCCCGTTCCGGGCTACCCGGTCCAGCCGCGCCACCAGTTCGGGCCGTCGCGACCACAGTTGCGTGCCCCACTGGCCCTGCCGCCCCTGAGCCGTCAGCCACTGCACCGCCTCGTCGTAGAGCGGGAGGAGAGCCGCGACGTCGGCATCGCTCCCGGTCCGGACGCGGATAGTCACGTTTCCCAGTATCTGCCGGGCAGGTCGACCAGTAATGTCACCTGTGTGACTGAGCTGAACATCGCGCCGGGTGGTTCGGCTGCCGTGCATGTGCTGCTCGACGGCTACGTCGACCAGAGCGGCGGCGGCAACGAGATGCGGGTGGCCGGGACGGTCACGCTGATCCTGGATGGTGAGGCGGTCATTGTCGTCGATCCCGGCATGGTGGCCTCCCGCGAGGCCCTGCTCGCCGCGCTGGCCGAGCATGGCCCGCAGCCCGGAGACGTGACCGACCTGGTGTTCAGTCACCACCACCCCGACCACACGGTCAACGCCGCGCTGTTCCCGTCGGCCCGAATCCACGACCACTGGGCCGTATACGTGGGCGACCGCTGGATCGACCGCGACGCCGAGGGAGCCGAACTCTCCCCGTCCGTGCACCTGCTCCGCACCCCGGGGCACACCGCCGAGGACATCTCCACGATCATCTCGACCCCGCAAGATGTATACGCCTGCACCCACACCTGGTGGGGCGCGGCCGGGCCGCCCGAGGACCCGCTCGGGTCCGACGCCGAGGCGCTGCACGCCAGCCGCCGCAGGCTGCTGTCCTTCGCCAACGTGATCGTGCCCGGTCACGGCGCCCCGTTCCGCCCTGACGGCACGACGCCGCGCTGACCCCGCGCTGCAGGGGAGCGCCTCCGGAAGCCCTCGGGTAGGATTTAGCCTCGGCAGGCCCCGATAGCTCAGCGGATAGAGCGACTGCCTCCTAAGCAGTAGGTCCCGCGTTCGAGTCGCGGTCGGGGCGCAAGTCATTACATTTTTTGATTTTAGGTTCTATATCTATGAGCCACGTTGGGAGCCAAACGGCCGAGCTACCAGGGTGGGGATCAGTCAGAACGTAAGGCGAGCTGAGGATTAGTAACCGTCTAGCGTGCGCGACCCACACCACGACGTGCGGTCCAGAGCGGGCATAGGCGGCGCGGCACCGCGCCGCCAAAGTGACAGTCACGGACAGCGAACGCTCGTACAAGCGCCCACACTCTCCCTGCCGAGTAGGTGCTGTTGATTCGCCGAGTGACAGGTTCGCTTTACGGCGTCAGGCGCTGGACTTGCCGGGACGGCCACCCTTCGTGACGGTGCGGGCCCGGCCAACTGCTACGCGGTGGGAGACAACAGCACCATTCTCGCCTGCTGGTGATGCCCCGTCGCTGCGGCCGCGGCTCAAACCGCGGCCCGCAGCGATGGCTGGCGCCGCAAGGTAAGTGACACCGCAGACCCGTGCGCTAGCGGCAGTCGACCTCCACCGAGCCCAGGCCGTCGAACTCGGCCGTGACGGCGGCGCCCTCGTCCAGCAGGACGGGCGCGGTGAGCCCCCCGGACAGGACAAGCTGCCCGGCGCGCAGACTCTTGCCCTGCCCGGCGAGACAGTTGGCTAGCCACGCCACCGCGGCCGCGGGATGGCCGGCCGCCGCGGCGCCGGCGGCGGTGGCCACAACCTCTCCGCCCTTCCGCAGCACGCACCCGATCAGCCGCAGGTCGGCCAGCTCACCGGGTGGCCTCACCTGCGGGCCGAGCACGACCCGGCCGGCGCTGGCGTTGTCGGCGATGACGTCCGCCAGGGTGAGGCGGAAGTCCAAGTACCGGGAGTCCAGGATGTCGACCGCGACGAAGACGGCCTCGGTGGCGGCCAGCACGCTGGTCACCGTGGTGGGCCCGCTGAGGTCACGGCCGAGCAGGAACCCGATCTCCGGCTCAGCCCGCGGGTGGATCAGGCTCCCCGCCGGCACCGGCTCGCCGTAGGAGGCGATCATGCCGCTAGTCACCCAGCCGTAGAGCGGCTCGGTCACCCCATGGCCTCCTGCTTGGCCCGGCTGATCAGGCCCAGCTTGGCTCCCGCCAGCCGTTCCCCGGCGTCCAGCTTGGACTGGACGAATGCCCACTGCGCCGCGTACGCGGCCTCGACGCCGATGCCGGGATGAGCGTCGGAAAACGGGGCGATGGCCGCGCGCGCCTGCTCGGCCCGGATCAGCTGGGACGCCATGTCCTCGGCAGCGATCACGTCAGGCGCTCCGCGCGCCGGAAAACCGCACCGTCACGCTGCCGAGGTGGGCGAACTCGGCGCGGAACATGTCGCCGGGCACCACGCCGATCATCCGGTGCACCGCGCCCGGCAGGATCACGTCGCCCGCGCGCAGGGACGCGCCGAAGGGCGCGAGCTTGTTGGCGAGCCAGGCGACGCACCGGGCCGGGTTGCCGAGGGCGGCCGCGGCCGCCCCGGTGTCGGCCAGCTCGCCGTGCCGGGTTACCACCACCCCGGTGAGCCTCAGGTCCACGTCGGTCACCTTGCGCAGGTTTCCCGCCACCACCAGCAGCCCGGAGGATGCGTTGTCGGCCACCGTGTCGACCAGCTTGATCTCCCAGTCGGCCACCCTGCTGTCGACGATCTCCACGGCCGGGAGCACGCCGGCGATGGCGGTCAGCGCGCGGGCCGCGGTGACACCGGGACCGGTCAGGTCCCGCTCCATGACGAAGGCCAGTTCCGCCTCGATCCGCGGCTGCAGCAGGCGCTCGAGCGCTATCACGTCGCCGTCCTCGACGAACATGTGGTCCAGGAGAACACCGTAATCGGGCTCGTCGACGCCCAGCAGCTCCTGCATGGAGACCGAGGTCAGGCCCACCTTGCGCCCGCATACGCAGGCGCCCGCCGCGACCTGCCGGTCGATGTTCAGCGACTGGATGGCGTACGCGTCGTCGATCGTGAGGTCCGGATGACGCTTGGTCAGCGGCTCCACCGGCACGCCAGTCCGGTAAGCCTGCCACAGCTCGTCGGCCAGTTCCCGGCGCACCTGCTCGCTTTGCACTCCCCATACCTGCCACCGGCGGAGCGCCGTCACAACGAACGTTCCGCCGTGCGGAAACCCGCCGTGCCGCTCACTCCCGCACCGCACGCCAGACGAAGACCCGGCCGGCCGCCCGTACCCGCTCGGCCCGGCCGCGGACCTCCAGGTAGGCGAGGCAGGCCAGGATCTCGGCCATGACGAAGTGCAGCTGCGGGCCGGGCAACGGCCGGGGGTGCAGCTGGGCCGCCAGCTCGGTTACCGTGCGGCCGTCCGGTTGGATCGCGGCCCGCACCCGTGCCACCCGGCGGCGCTTGCCCTCGGCGATGCTGGCCGCGCGCGCCGCGCCGCCGGTGAAGGTCTCGCCGTGCCCGGGCAGTACGAGCGCCGGGTCGAGCTGCTCGACCAGCCGCAGCGACTCCAGGTAGGAGCCCATCGGATCGCGTTCGAACCCGCGCTCGAAGGTGACCGGCGGCGAGATCGACTTCAGCAGGTGATCCCCGGAGCACAGCAGCCGGTCCTCGGCCGACCAGAGGCAGATGTGGCCGGGGGAGTGCCCGGGGGTGTGCAGGATCTCCCAGGTGCGGCCGCCGCCGCTGAGCTTCTCGCCGCCGTGCAGCCGGGTCGTGGGCCGCCCGATGGACGGCATGACCGGAATCCAGTCACGCAGCCCCGTCGAGGCTGCGGCCAGCGTGTCCCCGTACAGGCCGTGGTCGGCGAGCATGAGGGTGCGGCGGTCGACCGCCCGGTCGGGATGGGCGTACTTGGCCCGGTCCAGGTCGGTCTGGGCGTGCATCCACAGGTCGGCTCCGCTGCGGCGGACTACCTCGCCGGCGATCCCGTAGTGATCGATGTGCGCGTGCGTGATGACCAGCCGGGCCAGGTCGTCGAAGCCGCGGCCACAGCTGGCCAGGGCGTCGCCGACCGCCCCGGTGCCGTCGTCTGTCTCCCCGCCGTCGCGCGGGGCGCTCGCGTAGATGCCGCAGTCGATGAGCGTGTCGCCGGCCGGGTCGGGGAGCAGGTAGGCATTGACGCTCGGGATCCGGTGAATGCCAAGCGGCAGCGCGAGACGGAACACTCCTTCCGCGACCTCGATCGGCTTCATGCTGCCGAACCTGGCGGATGCTGCGGGTCCCGGCAAAGGACCTTCCGCTGAGCGGGCGCGACGGCGGGCGGCCGGAAATCCGGTTCCCGCCGCATGGCGATGAGATCTTCGGGCCGAACGAGCCGCGGTGCGTGCCTATCCCACTGGGCAAGAAGCACGCAGACACGGACGGAGGCGGTGCGCAACCGTTCAGGATGCTGCACCGATAATGCGAGAGGCGGACGATGAGTGCGGACAGCCTATCTGACCAGTCGGTAAGCCCGTACGTGGTGCACGGCGTCGCCGGGTTGCGGGAACGCGCAGGCTCAGATCTGGGGGTGAGCAGATGGGTGACCGTCGGCCAGGAGATGGTGACCGCGTTCGCCAGCCTCACTGGCGACCGCCAGTGGATTCATACCGACCCCGCGCGGGCCAGGCAGGGCCCCTACGGCGTGACGATCGCGCACGGGTTCTTCACGCTGAGCCTGTCGACGGACCTGCTTGATGACATTTTCACAGTCGACGACGTCAGCATGATCGTCAATTACGGGCTTAACCGGGTCCGGTTTCCCGCGCCTGTTCCGGTGGATTCCCGGGTCCGCATGCACGCGTCGCTGGCGGAGGTGGTCGGGATAGAGGGCGGAGTCCAGGTGGTGTATCACCTGAAGTATGAGGTGGAGGACGAGCACAAACCCTGCTGCGTGGCCGATCTGGTCTTCCGCTATTACACCGGCCCGGAGGCCCCCGGCCCGGCAGCTGAGGAGCGCCCGGTCACGCTGACCTGAGGTCCCGCTGGACGGAAGGTCACTGTGCCGGACGCGCGGCCAGGGATTAGTCCAGGGACAGGACCACGTGAGGACGATTTCGGCGATAGTGGCCATGGCCTGATCGGCTCGCGCCGCTTCCCGGAGCTTAGGAGAGCCGGTCATGGCAACCACCCGCGCCAAGCGGAAGGCGGGCAGCACAGGCGAGCCGGTGGAGAGCCGAGACAAGGACCTGTTGCTGCGGATGTTCGAGACCATGGTGCTGATGCGCGCGGTCGAGGACCGGATGGTCAGCATGTACCGGGCCGGGGATCTGCTCGGATCGTTGTACACCGGGCACTGGCACGAGGCGATCGCGGTCGGCACCGCGTCGGCGCTGCGCCAGGATGACTTCCTGGCCCCGCTGCACCGGGATCTGGGGGCGCACCTGTGGCGGGGGATGGACCCAGCGCAGATCATGGCCAGTTTCGTGGGCAAGGCCACTTCGCCGACCGGCGGGCGGGACGGCACGCTGCACTATGGCCGGCTGGACCTGAACGTCTACAATCCGCCCAGCCACATCCCGGACAACTATCCGGTGGCCACCGGCGCGGCGTTCGCCTTCACCTACCGGTCGGAGGATCGCGTGGCGCTGGCCTACTGCGGCGACGGGTCGACGTCGGAGGGAGATTTCCACGAGGCGGTCAACATCGCCGCGGTGATGAAGTTGCCGTGCATCTTCATCGTGGAGAACAATCAGTACGCGTACTCCACGCCGCTGCGGCTGCAGTCGGCGACGGACGGCTTCGGTATCAAGGCGCAGGCCTACGGGATCCCCGGGATCACCGTGGACGGCACCGACGTGCTCGCGGTGCACGACGCCACCGCCGTGGCGGTGACGCGGGCCCGCGCGGGCGATGGCCCCTCGCTGATCGAGTGCGTAACCATGCGGATGCACGGGCACGCCGAGCACGACCCGGCGGACTACGTGCCGCGCGAGATGGTCGAGGAATGGCAAAAGCGCGATCCGGTGGTGCTGTACGAGAACACGTTGACCGAGCGCGGCGTGATCGATGCCGAAACGGCCACTAAAATCCGCGAGGCCGCGCGCCAGAAAGCCATCCAGGCGCGTAAGAAAGCGCTCGCAGATCCGCTACCCGATCCGGCGACCGTGGAGCAGGGTGTCTATGCAGACTGACAGCGGGCAGGCGACCTATACCTACCTGGACGCGATCGCCGCAGCCCTGATGAGCGAGATGGAAGCCGACCCGGACGTCTTCATCATCGGCGAGGATGTCGGCCAGTTCGGCGGCGCGTTCAAGGTGACCAAGGGATTCCTGGAGAAGTTCGGGCCGCGGCGGGTAGTAGACACGCCGATGGCCGAATCCGGGTTCACCGGGCTGGCCGCCGGCGCGGCGCTGGCCGGCCTGCGGCCCGTGGTGGAGTACCAGTTCGCCGATTTCATCTCGGCCGCGTTCGACCAGATCATCAACGTCCTGGCCCGGCACCACTACCGGACCGGCAACCCGATGCCGGTCACGTTGCGGGCGCCGTTCGGGGCGCGGCTGCGGGCCGGCCCGACCCACTCCCAGAGCGTAGAGTCCTATTTCGCGCACGTGCCCGGCCTGAAGATCGTGATGCCGGGGACCCCCGAGGACGCGGCCGGGCTGCTGATCAGCTCCATCCGGGACAACAACCCGGTGCTGTTCCTGGAGAACAAGTACCTTTACCGCCGGCTGCGGGCCCCCGAACCGATGTCGCTGGACCCGATCCCGCTCGGCACCGCCAAGGTCGCCCGCGAGGGGAACCAGGTCAGCATCATCACCTACTCGGCGTACGTGACCGAGAGCCTGGCCGTCGCCGAGGACCTGGCCGCCGAAGGCATCTCGGTCGAGGTCGTGGACGTCCGCACGCTGGTCCCGCTGGATGTGGCGACGATCACCGCGTCGGTCAAGAAGACCTCCCGCGCCGTCGTGGTGCATGAGGCCGCCCGGCGGATGGGCTACGGAGCCGAGATCGCCGCCGTGATCGCCGCGGAATGCTTCTGGTCGCTGGATCAGCCGGTGGCCCGGATCGGGGCGCGGAACACCCCCACGCCGACCAGCCCGACCCTGGAAGACGCGGTCGTGCCCCAGGTTGGGCAGATCGCCGAGACCGTGCGGAGGGTGGCGACGGGATGACCGACTTTGACGTGATCGTCCTCGGCGGCGGTCCCGGCGGCTACGCGGCCGCGCTGTACGGTGCCTCGGCCGGCCTGAACATCGCCCTGGTGGAGCAGGACAAGGTCGGCGGCACCTGCTTGCACCGCGGCTGCATCCCGGCCAAGGCGCTGCTGCAGGCAGCGGAGGTGTTCCGCACGGTCGGGGAGGCCGGCACCTTCGGCGTCATGCTGCCCGAGGGCACCGCGGCCACGCCGGACTGGCCGGTGATGAACGCCAGGAAGAGCCGCGTCGTCGGGCAGCTCCACGCCGGGCTGTCCGGCCTGCTGCGCAAGCGCAAGGTCACCGTCATCGAGGGGCACGGCAGGCTCACCGCGGACGGAGCCGTCGAGGTGAACGGCCAGGCCGCCAGCGCCGCCGCGGTGATCATCTGTACCGGGTCGGTGCCGCGGTCGCTGCCCGGGCTGGAGATCGACGGCGATCGGGTGATCAGCTCCGATCAGGCAACCAACAGCACCGACGCCTCGCTGCCGGAACGGGTCGTGGTGATCGGCGGGGGGGTGGTCGGGTCGGAGTTCGCCTCGGTGTACACCGATCTGGGGGTGGCCACGACGTTGCTGGAAGCCATGCCCGAGCCCGTGCTGCCCGTCGGGCCCGACCGGGACGTCGCCAACGTGCTGGCCCGGGCGCTCAAGCGGCGCGGCACGACGCTGTACGGCGGGGCCCAGGTCGCCCCGCTGGAGCGCACCGGCGGCGGCATGCTGGTCTCGTTCGAGACCAGCTCGGGGGCGGAGAAGATCGAGGTCAACCAGGTGCTGGTGGCCATCGGCCGGCGGCCGCTGACCGAGGACGCGGGGCTGGCCGCGGCCGGCGTCGCCGTGTCTGATCGCGGCTTCGTCGACATCAACCCGGCCACCATGGCCACCTCCCGCCAGGACGTCTACGCGATCGGCGACTGCGTCGATACCCCGGGCCTGGCCCATGTCGCCTACGCCGAGGCGATCGTGGCCATCCACGCCATCCTCGGCGAGCGGGTGATCCCGGTCGACTACGACAAGGTGCCGTGGGTCGTGTACACCCATCCCGAGGTGGCCTGGGCCGGGCTGACCGAGGCCGAGGCGCGGGCCGCGGGCCGGGACGTCGAGGTGCACAAGCACATGCTCGCCGGCAACGGCCGGGCCATGATCATCGGGGACACCGACGGCATGGTCAAGGTCGTGGCGGAAAAGGACGGCCCGCTGCTCGGCGTCCACCTCGTCGGCCCGTGGGCCAGTGAGCTACTCGCCGAGACGTACCTGGCGGTCAACTGGGAAGCGCTGCCTGCCGAGGTCGGCGCGTTCATCCACCCGCATCCCAGCCTGTCCGAGGCCATCGGCGAGACGATGATCACTTTTACCGGCCGGTCGCTGCACGCCTAGGAGGGTCCTCATGAGCGATGACGTTTACGAGGTCACGATGCCGAAGCTAGGCGAGACCGTGACCGAAGGCGTGGTCTCCCAGTGGCTCAAGCAGGTCGGCGACACGGTCGCGTTCGACGACCCGCTGTTCGAGGTGTCGACCGACAAGGTGGACTCGGAGGTCCCCAGCCCCTACGACGGCGTGCTGCTGGAGATCCTGGTCAACGCGGGCGACACGGTGCCCATCGGGACGCCCATCGCCCGGATCGGCGAGCCGGGCGATGGGGCGGCATCGGCCGCGACACCGGCGCCCGCGGCCACGGCCGCCACGCCGGTGACCGC
>JBAPYC010001067.1:0-8367 GCA_049284535.1 Streptosporangiaceae bacterium | reverse complement strand
GATCAGTCCGTGATAGCCACGGCCAGTCCCACTGACGGGGGTTGTGCTTAAAGTGCACTGGCTTTTAGCACGCTGTTGAGTTCTCAAGGAGCGGGCGCGCACCTTCGGAGAGCTTCCGCATCTCCTCCAGGGCAACCATTCCACATTACCAGGCGAGATATCTCGTGTCAACCAAGTTCCGAAAAACTTTTTGTTGGCTTGGGATCCTGCCTTGCCATCAGACTACCGTCTCTTACGACCTGTGCGCACGCACAAGCCTTGTTGAGAAGGTCTTCCTGGTGGCTGTCCGGGGTCCTGCCCGCTTTCGCGTTCGTCCCCGCCGGACAGGAAGAACTCTAGGGGTGCTGAGCGCCTTCGTCAAATCAAACTCGGCTACCGCGTGTTACAGCAGGTCAGGTGCAATGTAACCCGGAGTGGCCGATCGTGTCCCGCCGCCTGGAGCCGTCCGGCCGACGCCGAAACTCGTTCCAAACTCTTCGCAGCACGGCGGAATTCTCGATGTAACAACCCGGACACACCCACCGCCCGGACCCCACAACGCCGCAAGCACCGTCATTCGGTGCCTTCCGCAGCCATCCGGACATAGAGCGGGTGACGCCAGCGGGAGGAGCGGTGGTCCCTCCCCCGCCAACGGGACGCTCTTCCGGGCCCCTCGATCGCGTATTGCGCTGAGAGCCGATCCGCTTGCCACGGGAGCTCGCATCCGTCATGAGCGAGGCTGCCTGGCCGGCCGTCGCCTCCGCGCTGACTTTTAAATGGTCGGGTGGTGTTCGTCGACGATGGCCACCGCGCGAGCCACGAGCTGGCCGAGGGCCCGGGGCCTCGGCGATCCGGCAACAAGCGCGCGACGGCCGGCGCCTGGCCCATGCTTGCCAGGGCTCGGCGCACGAGGCGGCTAGCGCGCCACGCGGTAGCGGAGATAGACGACTCTTGAGCTGAAGGTGCAGGTCTCGACGAGTTCGAGATCCACCCGGCGCTCGCGCTGGGCAAAGAACGGAATGCCACCGCCAACCAGCACCGGGTAGACCCTGGCCCGGTACTCGTCGATTAAGACCCAGCGCGGCTGCCTCGGCGGCCAGGCGGGCATTGAGTCTCGAGCGATGGATCCTGGTCGGCGGTCTCCCAGTACAGCATCGTCTCGTACAACCCCGTCCCAGCGGCGGCCGACGGCGACGGGGCGACCGAGGGCGCGACTGGAGCGGTTAACTATTCGGCCACGACTTCCGCGGCGCCGACGGTGCGCTTGCCGACGCGCAGGATGAGGAAACGGCCGTGCAGCAGGTCCGCCGCACCAGGGACAGCGTCGTCCGCGGTCACCTTGCGGTTGTTGAGATATGCGCCACCCTCGGCGATCGCCCGGCGGGCGGCCGACTTGCTCGGCACGATCTTGACCTCGGCCATCAGGTCGACCACCGACGGCAGGTGGTCCGGAGCGGCAAAGACCCGCGCCGACGGGACCTCGCTGACCGCGGCCGCCAGCGTCCGCTCGTCGACCTCGGCGAGATCGCTGCGGCCGAACAGCGCCTGGCTGGCCGCGATCGCACGGCGGGTCTCATCAGCGCCGTGCACCAGCGTGGTGAGCTCCTCGGCCAGCGCCCGCTGGCCGATCCGGGCGGCGGGCCGGGCGGCGCTTTCCTTGATCAGGGTCTCGATCTCCTCGCGCGAGGAGAAGCTGAACACCTTGAGCAGCCTGGGCACTTCGGCGTCGGATACGTTCAGCCAGAACTGGTAGAAGGCGTACGGCGGCATCAGATCGGGGCTGAGCCAGATGGCGCCGCCCTCAGTCTTGCCGTACTTGGTCCCGTCGGGCTTGGTGATCAGCGTGGTGGCCAGGGCGTGCACGCTCGCTCCCTCGACCGATCGGATCAGTCCCACCCCGGCGACCAGGTTGCCCCACTGGTCACTGCCGCCGATTTCCAGCGTGCAGTCGTACCGCCGGTACAGCTCCAGGTAGTCCAGGGCCTGCAGCAGCTGGTAACTGAACTCGGTGTAGCTGATCCCGCCCGCCTCCAGGCGGGCCTTGACCGACTCGCGGTCCAGCATCCGGTTGACCGAGAAATGCTTGCCGATGTCCCGGAGGAACTCCAGCACCGGCATCGGGCCGGTCCAGTCCAGGTTGCTCACGATCATCGCGCTCGACTCGCCGGCGTCGAAGTCCAGGAACCTGGACACCTCACCGCGGATCCGCTCGACCCACTCGGCCACTTGCTCGACCGGGTTGAGCACCCGCTCGGACGACTTTCCGCTCGGGTCGCCGATCAGCCCGGTCGCCCCGCCCACCAGCCCGATTGGCCGGTGCCCGGCCAGCTGCAGCCGGCGGAGCGTCAGCAGCTGGACCAGGTTCCCGATATGCAGGCTGGGGGCGGTGGGGTCAAAGCCGCAGTAGACCGTGACCCGGCCAGCCTTCAGGGCCTGCCGCAGCTGGCCGATATCGGTCGTTTCGGCGATCAGGCCCCGCCAGGAGAGTTCGTCGATGATGTCGTCCACGCCTGCATGGTGCCACCTGCGGGCCGTTAGGGGGTAACCGGTTTCCGCTTTCGCGGTACGGCCGCCCGGTAGACCGAGACCGTCGGATCGCCGTCGAGCCAGAACCGCCAGGGGAACTCCGCCGCGCGGCTGATCCCCACCCGCGGTCCGGTCACGATCCGGGCCGAACGGGCGTGCTGGGCCGCCCGGATTCGGAGCGGAGAGCTGGCCGCGCACGCATCCGCACCGTCCAGCGAGAGATCGATGCCAAGCGCCTGGCAGAGCCGGGCCGGGCCGCGAGCCAGGTCGCGCGATGCGACCGGCGTGGCCCCTCTGGTACGCCGGGCCCGGGCCAGCTCCTCCCCGGCGACGATCGTGCCCGCGCGCAGGAGCACCGCCGAGGCGCTGTCCTCGGCCAGCAGGCACACCAGGTTCACGCAGAAGTGCATCCCGTAGGTGAAGTACACATAGGCGTGCCCGGGCGGCCCGAACATCACCGCGTTCCGCTTGGTCCGGCCACGGTAAGAATGCGAGGCGGGGTCCGCCCGGCCGGAGTACGCCTCAACCTCGGTGAGCTCCACCGCGACCAGACCCTGGACCGTCTCATGCTCGAGCACGCAGCCGAGAAGCTCAGGTGCGACCGTGACCGCGTTCCGGGCGAAGAAGTCCCGCGGGATCAGCACCCGGAGCTACCGGGTGTCCCCCGCGGCCCAGGCGGCATGGCCTTCGACCAGCGCCCGCAGCGCGGTGATCTGCTCGGCGACTCGCTCCGGGGCGGTGCCGCCGTATCCCTTGCGGGCCGCGAGGGCCCCGTCGACGGTGAGCACCTCCCGGACGTCGGGCGTCAGGTGCTCGGACACCTTAGCCAGGTCGGCGTCGCTCACGTCGGGCAGGTCGCAGTCGTGCACCTGGCACCAGACCACCAGGTGGCCGACCACCTCGTGCGCCTCGCGGAACGGCACACCCCGCCGGACCAGATACTCGGCCAGGTCGGTGGCCAGGGTGAACCCGGTCGAAGCGCCACGGCGCAGACGGTCGGGATTGACCCGCAGGGTGGCGATCAGGCCGGCCATGGCGGGCAGGAGCAGCAGCAGGGTGTCCACCGCGTCGAAGACCGGCTCCTTATCCTCCTGCAGATCCCGGTTATAGGTCAGCGGCAGGCCCTTCAGCGTGGTGAGCAGCCCGGTCAGACCACCGATCAGGCGGCCGGCCTTGCCCCGGGCCAGTTCGGCCACGTCCGGGTTCTTCTTCTGCGGCATGATCGAAGAGCCGGTGGCGTAGGCGTCGTCGATCTCGATCCAGCCGAATTCCTGCGAGGACCACAGCACGATCTCCTCGCCGAGCCGGGACAGGTGCACTCCGATCAGGGCCGCCGCGAAGGAGAACTCGGCCGCGAAGTCGCGGTCGGCCACCGCGTCCATCGAGTTCGGCGCGGCCACGTCGAAGCCGAGCTCGGCCGCGAGCACCTCTGGGTCGACCGGCAGTGAGGAGCCGGCCAGCGCACCCGATCCGAGCGGGCTGACCGCGGCCCGCCGGTCCCAGTCCCGCAGCCGGGAGACATCGCGGGCAAAGGCCTGAACGTGCGCGAGCAGCTGGTGGCCGAACAGCACCGGCTGTGCGTGCTGCAGGTGCGTCATGCCTGGGGCAGGCACATCACCGGCGGCGACAGCCTGGTCGATCAGCGCACTCTCCAGCTCGGCCAGCCTGCTGGCGACCAGCCGGACGTTGTCGCGCAGATAGAGCCGCAGATCGGTGGCGACCTGATCGTTGCGGCTGCGCCCGGCCCGCAGCTTGCCGCCGAGTGCCCCGAGCCGCTCGAGCAGACCACGCTCAAGCGCGGTGTGCACGTCCTCATCCGCGATCGTCGGCCGGAACGACCCGTCCGCGCAGGCCCGATCCAGATCGTCCAGGGCCTTGAGCATGGCGGCGAGCTCGTCGTCGGTCAGCAGCCCGGCCCGGTGCAGCACCCGGGCGTGCGCCCGGGAGGCGCGCAGGTCGTAACGAGCCAGCCGCCAGTCGAACTGGACGCTGACGGAGAGCCTGGCCAGCGCGTCTGCTGGGCCGGCCCCGAACCGGCCGCCCCACAGCCGCGTGGCCCCGTCCCCGTCACCCTGTCCCGGTACTCCCACAATTTCCCTTTCTATCGCACGACCAGCCCAGTTTGCCGCAACCGGACCACCAGGGCGTGCCCGTCGCCGCGCCGGCGGTTGGGCATCGCCGGTGATCGGCGCGGTGCAACGCTATGAAACCCGGCATCGACGTCGTTCCCACCTACTGAAACCAGGGTTTCATGCCGCTGGCGGCGCGGGGTCATCGTCGCTGGGTCATTGGCGCGGGGGCATCGTCGCGGGGTCATCGCCGGCGCTGGGCGCGGTGGAGGAAATCGGCGGCCAGGGCGTCGCCGCCGGCCGGGTCCCGCGCTATCACCAGGACGGTATCGTCGCCGGCCACCGTGCCAAGGATCGACGGCAGGGCCGCGTGGTCGATGACCGAGGCCAGGAACTGGGCCGCCCCGGCCGGGGTACGCACCACGACCAGGTTGGCGCTCGCCTCGGCCGAGGTCATCAGCTCTCCCAGGTATCGCCCGAGACGCGAGCCCTGCGCCGACTCGGGCCGGTCCTCGCCGATGGTGCCGCCGGGGCGTGAGCCCGGTCCGCCCGGCTCATCGGGCAGCGCGTACACCAGCGCGCCCCCGGAGCGCAGCCGGACCACGCCGAGCTCGTCCAGGTCGCGGGACAGGGTCGCCTGGGTCACGTGCACGCTGGCGTACCGCTCCAGAAGCTCGGCCAGCTCTTCCTGAGAGCGAACCTGCTCCCGGGCCAGGATGGCGGCGATCCGCGCGTGCCGGGCGGTCTTGGTCAGCGGCGTGGTCACGTGTGCTCCAGCAGCCAGGCCAGCAGGGCCTTCTGAGCGTGCAGGCGGTTCTCGGCCTGGTCCCAGACCACGCTGTTCGGGCCGTCGATCACATCGGCGCTGATCTCCTCGCCCCGGTGCGCGGGCAGGCAGTGCAGGACCAGGCAGCCGGGACTGGCCTGCGCCAGCTTGGCGTCGTCCAGGGTATAGGAGTCCCCCGCGCCAAGGATGGCCAGCCGCTGGGCCCGCTCGCTGTCCTGCCCCATCGAGGTCCACACGTCGGTGGCCAGGACGTCGGCCCCGGCGCACGCGGCCGGGGCGTCGGTGAACAGCTCGATCCCGCCGCCTGTGTGGGCGGCGATCTGCTCGGCCGCGGCCACCACGGCCGGGTCGGGCTGGTACGCCGCCGGGGCGGCGATACGCACCCGCAGGCCAGCAGTTGCGCCGCCCAGAAGATAAGAGTGCGCCATGTTGCTGCTGCCGTCGCCCAGAAAGGTGAGCGTCCGGCCAGCCAGGGAGCCGTAGTGCTCGCGGACGGTCTGAAGGTCGGCGAGGACCTGGCAGGGGTGGAACTGATCCGTCAGCCCGTTGACCACCGGTACGCTCGCGGCGCCCGCCAGCGCATCGATCCGCTCCTGGCCCGAGGTTCGCCAGGCGATGGCCGCAACCTGCCGGGATAGCACCCGGGCCATGTCCTCGACCGGCTCGCCCCGGCCGAGCTGTGTGGTGGCGGTGTCGATGATCAGCGGGTTACCGCCCAGCTCGGCGATGCCGACCGTGAACGACACCCGGGTCCGCAGCGACGGCTTATCGAACAGCACGGCCACCGAGCGCGGCCCGGTCAGCGGCCGCCAGCCGAACCTGTCCTTCTTCATCTGCTCGGCCAGATCGAGCACGGCGGTCTGCTCGGCGGGAGTGAGGTCATCGTCTCGCAGGAAATGCCGGTTCATGAGCTGGTCTCGTCGAGTATGCCGGGCAGCGCGGCGGTGAACTCCGCGGCCTCGGCGGCGGACAAGATGAGCGGCGGTGCCAGCCTGATCGCGCCGGGCTGGACCGCGTTGACCAGGAACCCGGCCCGCCGGGCGGCCGCCTCCGCGGCGGGGGCCACGTCAGCGGTCAAGACGATGGCCCGCCAGAGTCCGAGGCCGCGCACGCCCGCGACCAGCGGGTGCCGGAGTGCTTCGAGGCCGGCCGCCAGCTGGTCGCCGACGGCCGTGACGTGCGCCAGCAGCCCGTCGCGCTCGATGGTGTCGAGCACGGCCAGGGCGGCGGCGCAGGCCACCGGGTTCCCGCCGAAGGTGGAGCCGTGATCCCCCTTGGCAAAACCTGACCCGGCCGCGCCAAGCCCCACGCATACCCCGATCGGGAGGCCACCGCCGAGACCCTTGGCCAGGGTCAGCACGTCCGGCCGGATCCCGTCGGCCTGGTGGGCGAACCACGCCCCGGTCCGGCCGATGCCGCTCTGGATCTCATCCAGGACGAGCAGGGCGCCGGACCGATCGCAGGCTTCCCGAGCGGCGCGCAGGTACCCCTCGGGCGCCGGGATCACACCGCTCTCCCCCAGGCCGGGCTCGAGGAAGACGGCCGCTACGTCGGGGCCGATGGCCTCGCCGAGCGCATCCGCGTCCCCGTAGGGCACGAACCGCACGGTCAGGCCGAACGGGCCGAACGGCGCCCGGATGGACTCCTTGCCGGTCAGTGCCAGCGAGCCCATCGTCCGGCCGTGGAAGCTGCGCTCGGCGGCCACGATCACCGGTCGGCCTGGGCCGGCGATCCGCCGGACTAGCTTGATCGCGGCCTCGTTGGCCTCCGCGCCGGAGCTGGCAAAGAAGATCCTGCCGTCGGTGCCCAGCAGCATCAGGAGACGCTCGGCCAGCTCGATCTCGCGCTCGTGCAGGAACAGGTTAGAGGTGTGCGCCACCGCGGCAACCTGGCTGCTGACCGCCTCGACGATCGCCGGGTGCGCGTGGCCCAGCGAGCTCACCGCGATCCCGGCGATCAGGTCCAGGTACTCGCGCCCGTCCGCATCCCACACCCGGCACCCCGCGCCGCGGGTGATCGCCACTGGGGGCAGGCCGTAGTTAGGCATGAGCGCCGCGGCGAACCGCTTCTGGAGGGCTTCGGTCTCACTCATTACTGCTCTCACCCACTATCTACTCGCCTCCTGGGAGGACCATCGTGCCGATGCCGGAGTCGGTGAAGATCTCCAGCAGGACGGCGTGACCGAGGCGGCCGTCCAGGACGTGCGCCTGCGGAACGCCGCCGCGCACCGCCGTCAGGCAGGCTTCCATCTTGGGGATCATCCCGGCCGACAGGTCAGGCAGCAGCCGGCCCAGTTCGGCTGCGGTGAGCTCGCTGATGACCTCGTCCGAAGACGGCCAGTCCCGGTACAGCCCGGCCACGTCGGTCAGCACCACCAGCTTGGCCGCATCCAGCGCCACCGCCAGCGCGGCCGCCGCAGTGTCCGCGTTCACGTTGTAGACCTCGCCATGCTCCCCCGCGGCCACGCTGGACACGACCGGGATCCGGCCGTCGGCCAGCAGCGCCTCGATAGCGGACGGGTTGGTCGCCGCGACTTCGCCCACCAGGCCGATGTCCACCGGCTCGCCGTCGACCATCGCGGTCTTGCGGGTGGCTACCAGGATGCTGGCGTCCTCGCCGGACAGCCCGATGGCGAACGGCCCGTGCCGGTTGATCAGGCTCACGATGTCCTTGTTGACCTGGCCGGACAAAACCATCCGGACCACCCGCATGGTCTCCGGGGTGGTGACCCGCAGCCCGGCGGTGAAGGTGGACTCCACCCCGAGCCGGTCGAGCTCGGTGTTGATCTGCGGGCCCCCGCCATGCACCACCACGGGCCGGAGCCCGGCATAACGCAGGAACACCAGGTCCTGGGCAAAGGCCAGCCGCAGGTCCTCGTCGGCCATGGCGTGCCCGCCGTACTTGATCACGATGGTGCGGCCGTGGAACCGGTGCAGCCAGGGAAGCGCCTCGATCAGCGTGGCCGCCTTGGCCTCCACATCCGCCAGCCGGGCTTGAGTCATGGTC
>JBAPYC010001066.1:0-2474 GCA_049284535.1 Streptosporangiaceae bacterium | reverse complement strand
CTGGCCGAGGCCGAAGCACGGTACTTCGAGGCGGCCGAGATCTCCGCGCTGATCGGCATCCCGGCGCCGGCCTCAACCGGGGTGCTGCTGGATGTGCGGGCCTGGCAGGGGCGCGAGGCGGAGTGCCGGGCCCTGGCGGCGACGACCGAGAAATGGGGTGAGGAACGCGGGGCTCCTGTGCTGGGGTTCTTCGCCCTGCTCGGGCTGACCGTGCTGGAGCTGAGTCTGGGCCGCTACGCCGAGGCGCTGAGCTGGGGCCTGCGTATCTACGACGGCGACCCGCCGGGATTCGGCAACCGCGTCCTGGCCGAGATCGTCGAAGCCGGCTCGCGCGCCGGGGATCACCGCGCCGCCCGCGCCGCGCTCGGCCGCCTCGCTGACCGGGCCACGGCCAGCGGCACACCATGGGCACTGGGCATGCTGGCCCGGTCACGTGCGCTGCTGGCCCCCGACTCTGGCGCCGAGGCTTTCTACCGCGACGCCATCGCGCACCTGACCCGAAGCTCGCTGCGCACGGAACTTGCCCGTACCCATCTGCTGTACGGCGAATGGCTGCGCCGCCAGAAGCGCCGTAGCCACGCCGGCACGCAGCTGCGCACGGCCTACCTCATGTTCGACGCCATGGGAGCCGCGGCGTTTGCGCGGCGCGCCCGGGCGGAGCTGCTGGCGGTGGGCGGCCACCTCCCTGAGCCCGCGGAGCTGGCAGGCCCGGACCTGACGCCGCAGGAGACGCAGATCGCCCGCCTGGCCGCGGCCGGCGTAACTAACGCGGAGATCGCCACCCGCCTGTTCGTGACCACGTCCACCGTGGAGTACCACCTCAGCAAGGTCTTCCGGAAACTCGCCATCACCTCCCGCCGGCAGCTCGCCGCGGCCCTCACGCGCTGACGGCGGGGCAAAGCCCGCCGGACCTGTACTGACTGGGGTCTATCCCTGATTCGGGCCCGGCCGCGCCGTGATCGTCTGGACCCGTCAAGCCACCGCACGGAAAGGGCACTCGCATGGCGTTCATCACCGTGGGCCAGGAGAACACCACCGACATCAACCTCTACTACGAGGACCTCGGCAGCGGCCCGGTGGTCGTGCTGCTCAGTGGCTGGCCACTCGACAGCCGTTCCTGGGAACCGCAGGCGCACGCGCTGCTGGCGGCCGGCTACCGGGTGATCACTTACGACCGCCGCGGTTTCGGGCAGTCCAGCCGGCCCACCACCGGCTACGACTTCGACACCCTCGCCGAGGATCTCAGCAAGCTGCTGAGCGAACTCGACCTGCGAGACGTCACCCTGATCGGCTTCTCGCTCGGCACCGGGGAAGAGGCCCGTTATATCGGGGCATACGGGACCGGGCGGCTGACGAGCTGCGTCTTCATCGAGAGCCTCGCGCCCTCGTTCCTCAAGTCCGATGAGAACCCCAACGGCGTCGACCAGGCGACGATCGACACGATCCGGCAGGCGATCGTCGATGACCGGCCCGCGTGGCTGACCGGGCTGCTCGGGGACTTCCTCAACCTCGACGACTACCTCGGCAAGCGGGTCAGCGAGGAGACCGTGCGCAACAGCTGGAACGCCGGTGCCGGCGCGTCGCCGTGGGCGACGTGGGCCTGCGTGCTGACGTGGCTGGACGACTTCCATGAGGACATCAAGCGGATCGACATCCCGGCGCTGATCCTGCACGGGACGGCTGACCGGATCCTGTCCCTTGAGGGTCAGGGCCGCCGGATGCACGCGGCCCTGCCGGCCGCGCACTACGTCGAGATCGAAGGCGGCCCGCACGTCATGTGCGTCAGCCATGCCAAGGAGGTCAACCCCGAGCTTCTGGCGTTCCTTGGCAGCGTCGCTCCGGCCAGCGCATCGGCCTGAGCCATGGCGCCGACACCCGAGGCCGGACCGCAGCCGCCGGCCGACGCACTCACCAGCAAGCTCAAGCGCACCGAACTCCAGCACGAGCCATCCTCGATACCCGGGCGGGAGATCGTCCAGGTGCTCACCGAGATCCCATGCGGGGTGGAGTCGGGCTGGCACATCCACCCCGGTGAGGAAGTCGGGTACATCCTCGCCGGCACGGTCCACATGATGATCCAGGACCAGCCCACCCTCATCCTGCCGGCTGGCGACCCCTTCCTGATACCGCCCCGCACCCCCCACAACGCCCTGGACGTCGGACCGGACACCGGCCAGATGCTTTCCACCTACATCGTCGAAGTGGGGCAGCCGCTGGCGGAGTTCGTCGATGGCCCGGCCGCCCCGTGACCGGGACCCTGCCGCGGCTCGAGCCCCTCCGCTACGCATCGCACTCGACGAAAGGAACCAAGAAATGAGCACGATCATCACCAAGGACGGCACCGAGATCTACTACAAGGACTGGGGCAGCGGGCCGGTCGTGACGTTCTCGCACGGCTGGCCGCTCAGCGCCGACTCGTGGGACGGCCAGATGCACTTCCTCGCCCAGAACGGCTTCCGCGTGGTGGGGCACGA
>JBAPYC010001065.1:0-1804 GCA_049284535.1 Streptosporangiaceae bacterium | reverse complement strand
GCCGCATAGCGCGACCGTGCTCAGCGCGGCGGCCGGGGACGCGGCGGCTGGGGGCGTGGCGGCAACCGCGGCAGAGGGCATTCAGGCTCCCGAGAGCGAGGTGACTCCGGATCCGGTCAAGCCTGCCGGTGACGTTGACGGCCACAGCGGAGATGACGGGCCTGGTTGGGCGGGAGCCCAGAGCAGGACGAACGAGGCCGGCGAAGACGCCATGCTTGCCGCAGGTGAGAGACCGGGCGGCGACTGGGGCGGCGAGCCACGCGAGACCTGGGAACCTGCGGCTGGTAATGCGGTGTTCGGCGGATATCAGCAAGGTCCTCCTCCGGCCGGACCGGTGAGAGGAGGAGGCCCTGGATATCCTCCCGGGCCGCCGGGAGGCGACGGTTATCCGCCACCGCAGCCACTCCCATATGCAACGCCCAAATCCAATCGCAACCGCAACATCCTGGGCATCGTCGCGGCCATCGCTCTGGTCGCCGTTTACCTGGGTATCGCGGCCGCAGCGCATCTGAGCCCGTTTCCGGCCAAGACCACGGCGGCAGCATCCACGCCACCGCCGAGCCAGACGAGCAGTACCAGCGCGAGCCCGGGCGCCTCGCCTACTGCTACCGCGACGCCGACGCCGACGCAGCCGGCCGAGGCTCTGCTGGCTAAGATACCAGCGAACATCGAGGGCAAGAATAATTGCAAGAATATCGGCACCGCTAACGGGGCGACCGCGAGACTTCAGTGCACCGGTTTCCAGGGACCAGCGACTGGAATCCTGTATTACCTTTACTCCGATGCAAACGCGCTGAGCAAAGGATTCGACTCCTTCCTTACCAGTGCCAAATTCAAAGCGAGCACTAAATCATGCACCACCAATGGGCAATTCGCTAAATTCGTGGTGCAATGCGAGGACACTTTCAGCAACCAGACGCCGGCCGCCGCGGGAAGAATCGCTGAATATCAGCGAGTCAACGACTTCGATCCCATCATCGCCAGTACCGATACTCCGCAGCTGGTGATGGCCGTGCTGGTCGGCAGCAACAACGCCGACCTGCTTTCCTACTGGAAGCAGTTCGGCTGGATCAAGTCCTAAGACGCCTTTGGCTTGCCCGGGCCAGTAGAAGCGATCCTGCAGGGCTAACCAGGGGGCCTGGTGTTGCTCCCGACCTGGGAGACCAGCCGCCAGATGCCCCAAGCGCCGGCGGCCAGGCCGATGATGACCAGGATCACCACGCGAGCAGCGGCGCCGGCGATGAGGGACACGATCCCGACGCCGAGCACGATGCCGCCCAAAACCGGGTTCTGCAGCAGGGTTTTCGGCGTCGGGTGGCGCGAGGCCGGCTGGGCTGGCCTGCCGGGCGGCTGGCCGTACGGCGCGGAACCGCGTGGAGCCGGACCCTGGGGCGTGTTGCTGTAGGGCTGTTGGTCATAGCTGCCCGGTGGACTCTGAGGGGTTCCGTAGCCGCCGTGAGGGGTGCCCCCTGGCGGGGCAGATCCGTACGCCCCTGGTCCGCCGGGGGGCGGGGAGTACGAACCCGGGGACAAGCCGTATCCGGACGGAGCACCCTGCGGGCTTGGCACGTGCGGGCGCGGCTGGGCTGATCCGGGCTGGAATGCCGATGCCGGGCCGGGCGATGATCCCGGTCCGGTCCACCAGGTCTCGCCGGCCGGAGCCATGGTCCGGCGCAATTGGGTCATCGGGCCGGTTCCAGCTGTGCTGAGCGGGGCGGACAGCGGCGGCGGGGCCGGCAGGGGTCCGGACGCCGCCTCGGCAGTCTCGGCGGGCGGCACTGGGCCCGGGTCGGCTGCTCCGGTC
>JBAPYC010001064.1:0-2624 GCA_049284535.1 Streptosporangiaceae bacterium | reverse complement strand
CAGCAGGCCCGGGTTCGGGGTGTAGGCGAAGGCGCCGAGCACCTGCTGTTCCTCGGCGGTCGGATTCTCCAGCATGCGCAGGGCCGGGCCGGGGTGGGTGGCGATGACGACCGCATCGAACCTGAGTGTCTCGCCGGCCTCGGTGCGGACCTCAGCGCCCGCGCCGGCGGCGTCGCCGGCGTCGCCGACGGCGAAGCGGCGGACGGACTGGACCGGGGTGGCCAGCCGGACCTCGTGCATCCGCTTGGCTATCCGCTCCACGTAGCTGCGGGAGCCGCCGGTCACGGTGCGCCAGGACGGCGAGCCGGTGACCGACAGCATGCCGTGGTTGGCCAGGAACTGGAACAGGTAGGCGGCCGGGTACTGCAGCGCGGTGCCCGGCGGGCACGACCACACCGCGGCCACCACCGGCAGCGCGAAGTGGCTGGTGAAGTAGTCGGAGTAGCCGCCGGCCCGGAGAAAGTCACCCAGGGTGGTATCGCTGTTTCCCGGCTCGTCGCCGAAGCGGCGGGCGGCGCGGTGGAAGCGCGGGACCTCAGTGAGCATCCGCAGGTAGCGGCCGCGGCCGCGGGGCAGGCCGGCGGCCAGTCCGGCCAGACCGCGCTTGCCCGCGTACTGCAGGCCGCAGCCGGCGCAGCGGACGGACATGCTCATCTGGGAAGGCTGGGTGGCGACGCCGAGTTCGGCGAAGAGCCTGGTCAAGTTGGGGTAGGTGTGCTCGTTGTAGACGATGAAGCCGGTGTCGACGCCGAGCGGCGGCCCGGCGGCGGGCACCACGAGGTGAGTGTCGGCGTGGCCGCCGAGCCTGGGGTCCGCCTCGAATAGCGTCACGTAATCATTGTGTGACAGAACGTATCCAGCGGTAAGGCCGCTCACCCCGCTGCCAATGACGGCAACTTTCCTGCCGCTCACGTGCGTCCTCCCCTCCAGGCCTGCATCCGTCTTGGCTGTGGCAGGCCTCGGTCCTTATTCGGGGCCGTAGGCAGGGTGGATTGGCGCAGAATCGATCTAGTCACGGCCGAACAGATGACGCAACTCCCCCTCGAGGAGCGGCTGACGGAAGTGGTGCCCAGCGGCGAGCAACAGGGCGGGCTGGACGCACTGGCTGGCCTCGGCCACCTCCGTAGCCCCCTCACGCCCTAGCAGCAGGCGTGGGCCGAACCCTGGCACAGGCAACACGGCGGGGCGGTGCAGCACGGCGGCCAGGGTCCGGGTGTAGTCGCTGTTCCGGACCGGGTCGGGCGCGACCGCGTTGACCGGCCCGGACAGGCCAGTGTCGAGCAGTGCCCGCAGGTAGATGTCGAGCAGGTCGTCCAGGCCGATCCAGGACAGCCACTGCTTCCCGTCGCCGAGGCGGCCGCCCAGGCCTGCCATGAACAGCGGGCTGAGCAGGCGGAGCATGCCGCCGCGCGGGCTCTGCACGATACCGGTACGGACCAGGACGGTCCGGACCCCCGCGTCCTTGGCCGGATTGGTAGCGTCCTCCCAGTCGGCGACTACGTCGGCCAGGAACCCCTCGCCACGGTCGCTGCTCTCGGTGAGGATCTCATCCCCACGGTCCGCGCCGTAGATGCCGATCGCTGACGCCACGATGAAGGCCCGCGGACCCGGACCCGGACCCGCCGCCGCGCTCGCCGCGAGCCGGGCCAGGTTGCGGGTGGGGGTGATCCGGCTGTCGCGGATCTGGTGCTTGTGCTCTTCGGTAAACCGGCCGCCGATTGAGGCGCCGGCCAGGTGGATCACGGCGTCGACCCCGTCCAGCAATTCCGGACCGGGGTCCTCCGGGCGCCAGTACCGCTCCCCCGCGTGCTGGGGCAGCCTTCGTACCAGCCGGATGACCCGGTGGCCGCCGGTCGTCAGCAGCGCGGCCAGGGCACTGCCGATCAGCCCGCTCGAGCCGGTCATCGCGATGGTCAGCGAGTCCGGGCACATGGCCCGGGCCCGGGCCTGGACGGCCAGCTCGTCGGCCAGCTGCCGGTGCCGGTAGACGAACATCGAGCGCAGCACCCGCGCGGGCACCTGCGTGTCGACCAGGTCGGTGACCCGGGTGGCCTGATCGCCGGCCCGGGCGAACTCGTGCGTGTGCCGCCACCGGATCGGGAGGGATTCCAGCGAGTCCGCGAAGGCGTTCGGCGGATCGTAGCTGCCCGGCTGGTGGGACGCGACCCAGCGCAGGCCCCCGGGCAGGCCCAGGACCGCCTGACCGTCACGCAACGATCCGGCCTCACGTATCACCTTCACCGGCTGCCACGGTGGTGTCAGCCGGGCGATGGCTCCGGGCCTGGTGTGCCAGTCAAATACATCGTCCAGTTCGGCATCGATCACACTGGAGTAGGTGAAAACCATTGGTATGCCGCCTCCCCGACGTCTGCGGCGGTTGCCACATATCCCGCGCATATCCCGTGCGGTTATTGAATACTTAACTACACTAAACGAGGGGCCCTAAACCTCGCGCTCGGGTCCCTGCCTATCGTCTGGAGCAGTGTTATGCAGCTACGCGACGCCGCTGATGCGCTTGGTGTGCATTACCAGACCGCGTATCAGTGGGTCCGTCAGGGATCGCTGCCAGCCCGCAAGACCGGGCGCGGCTACGACGTGAGCGAGCATGACGTCGGGGCCCTGGC
>JBAPYC010001063.1:0-2400 GCA_049284535.1 Streptosporangiaceae bacterium | reverse complement strand
CCCGCATAGGAAATTATGGCGCAGATCATTACGCCACATAAAATTGCCGACAAATTCGAGGGAGCCTACGCCGTCGCGAGCATCAGTGCTGAGGCTGGGGCGCTGGGCCGCAGCGAGCAGGGCCGAGCCGGGCACTACTGTCGTTCATGGAGGTGCGCCGCATGACGGTCCCCGGTCTTATCAGCACCCCTGACCGGCGGGTGCGGGTCTTCGTGTCCTCTACCCTCACCGAACTCGCCGCCGAGCGGGACG
Organism: Streptosporangiaceae bacterium; assembly: GCA_049284535.1. Taxonomy (GTDB): domain Bacteria; phylum Actinomycetota; class Actinomycetes; order Streptosporangiales; family Streptosporangiaceae; genus Palsa-504. Next base: position 2,148 of record JBAPYC010001063.1, on the reverse strand, counting down.
CGGCCCGGGACGCGATCACCGGGCTGCATCTGACCCCAGTGATGTTCGAGCTCGGGGCCCGGCCGCATCCGCCGCGAGAGCTCTACCGGGCTTATCTGGCCCAGAGCGACGTGTTCGTCGGGATCTACTGGCAGCGGTACGGCTGGGTGGCCCCGGGTGAGCAGATCTCAGGACTCGAGGACGAATACCTGCTCTGCGGGGACAGACCCAAGCTGATCTACGTCAAACAGGCCGACGGCCCGCGCGAGCCTCGGCTGAACGAGCTGCTGAGCCGGATCCAGGCCGACGACGGGGCGTCCTACAAGCCGTTCGACGATGCCAGAGATCTGGCTGGGCTGCTCGCCGACGACCTGGCCGTGCTGCTGACCGAGCGGTTCGCCCGCTCGGCCGGGCGGCCGGCCCGGGCACTGGGTCGGGCGGCGCTGCCGGTGCCGCCGACCCCGATCGTCGACCGCCGGGCGGAAATCGCCCTCGTTGGTGATCTGCTGCGCGACCCATCCGTGCACCTGGTCACGCTGATCGGTCCGGGCGGGATCGGCAAGACCCGCCTGGCCATCGAGGTCGCCCAGCGGTGGTCTGAGGCGGTTCCGCACGGCGCCGAATCAGCCTGGTTCGTCGACCTGTCCCAAGTCCGGGATCCGGCCGCATGGGTCGAGGTGCTGGCCGATGCGCTCGGGGTCCGCCCGGAGGGTTCGAGTGCCACGCTCGAGCCGATCATCGAGCGGCTGCAGGGACGCCAGGCCCTGATCGTGCTGGACAACTTCGAGCACGTGCTGGCGGCGGCGGCCGAGCTGGGCCGGTTCCTCGCCGCCTGCCCGGAGTTGACCGCGCTGGTCACCAGCCGCAGCCCGTTGCGCCTGCGAGAAGAGCGCGAGGTGCCGCTGGAACCACTCACAGCGCCACCCGCCGCCATGGCCGACCCGGCGGTGATCGGGCAGTCTCCTGCGGTGCAGCTTTTCGTGGCCCGTGCGGTCGCGGTCCGACCGGGCTTCGCGCTGACGACGGCCAACGCCGCCGCCGTGGCCGAGCTCTGCCGGCGGCTGGACGGCATCCCGCTGGCCCTCGAACTGGCCGCCGTCCAGCTGCGCATCCTCACGCCGGAGGCCCTGCTGAAGCGCCTCGGTTCGGGGCTGGAACGCGCGCTTGACCTCGGTGCGGGCCCGGTCGATCTGCCGGGCCGGCAGCGGACGCTGCGGGCCACGCTCGAGTGGAGCTACGGCCTGCTGAGTGAGGCCCAGCGCGTGCTGCTGGCTCGCCTGTCGGTGTTCAGCGGCGCCTGGACTCTGGCCGCGTCCGAAGCGGTCGGGATCGTCGAGGCCGACCTCGATGCCGTCGACACCCTGGCCGCCCTGGTCGCGCAGAGCCTGGTCCGGGTGGACGAGTCAGGTCCCGACGAGCCGCGCTTCCGCATGCTGCAGACCGTCCGCGCCTACGCGGCCGAACGGCTGACCGAGCGCGGCGAGACCGCCGCCACCGTCGGCCGGCTGGCCCGCTACCTGATCGGTGTCGTCCAGGCGGTGGGAGATGACCTGAAGGGGACGGCGCACCGCGCCGCCGCCGAACGCCTGGACCTTGAACGCGACGAGATCCGCTCCGCCATCGACTGGGCGATCGAGGTCGACGACGCCGAGACCGTCGGCCGGCTCCTCACCCCGCTGCTGACCTACTGGTGGAGCCGTGGCCTGCTGCCCATGACTTACGACCTCGCCGAGCAAGCGGCGGCCCTGCCGTCAGCGGCCCGCCTGACGCCGTACGCCGCCGCTCTCCTGCTCTGCGCTCAGGGCACGGCCATGGTGGTCGTCGGGCAGAACGCCCGGGCCGAGCCACTGCTGGCCCGATCCCTGGAGACGGCCACCACCCTGGGCGATACCCGGCTGCAGGCCTTTGCCCTGCTCGGGCTGGGGGGGGCTGTGGCCGAGCGCAGCAGCGACGAGGCCAGCCAGCGACTCGGTGACGCGGCCGAGGCCTTCCGCGCCACCCACGATTGGTGGGGCGTGGTGGTCTCCCTGTCCAGCCGGGGCGCGCTGGCCCTGGCGACCGGGGATCACGCCGCCGCCGAGGCGATGCACCGGGAGGCTCTGGCCGCCGCCGAACTGGCCGACAACGACTATCTGCGGGCGCAACTCATCGACATGCTCGGCCTCGACG
>JBAPYC010001062.1:0-1830 GCA_049284535.1 Streptosporangiaceae bacterium | reverse complement strand
GGAATGCGCGGTGACGCTGGCCGTCCTCGGCGTCCGGGCCGACGTCCTGGCCGACGTGGGCGTGGCCGGGCTCGGGCGCCTGCTGTCCCGGCTGGACGTCCTGCGCGCCGCCGAGTGCGTGGTGGTCGTGGCCGGGATGGACGGTGCCCTGCCGAGTGTGGTCGCCGGGCTGGTCAGCGCGCCGGTGATCGGCGTGCCGACCAGTGTCGGCTACGGCGTCGCGGCGGGCGGCCTGGCCGCGGCGGCCAGCATGCTTTCCTCGTGCAGCCCGGGTCTGGTCGTCGTCAACATCGACAACGGTTTCGGGGCGGCCGCGCACGCCGCCAAGATCATCCGCGCGGTTCACCGGTGACGGACCGGCCGGGTGCCGCCTACATCGACGCGACCGCGGGCGTGGCGGGCGACATGCTGCTGGCCGCCCTGCTCGACGCGGGCGCCGACGTGGAGCGGGTGCGTGGAGCCATTGCCTCCCTGGGCGTGCCCGGTCTCGGGCTGCGGACCGAGACCGCCCGCCGGGGCGGCCTGGCGTGCCTGCGGGCGGTGATCACCACGCCGGCGGTGGCCGACCGCCAGCGGCACCTCGCCGACGTGCTCGGGCACGTCGGCGCCAGTGACCTGCGCCCCGCCGGGAAGGATCTCGCGACCCGGGTCTTCCGGCTGCTGGCCGAGGCGGAGGGGGCCGTGCACGGCGAGCCACCCGAAGACGTGCACTTCCACGAGGTGGGTGCGTTCGACTCACTGGCCGACGTGGTGGGATCGGCGGCCGCCCTGGAGGATCTCGGCCTGCTGCGGCCCGGCGCGGTGATCTGCTGCTCGGCCCTGGCCGCCGGAAGCGGATTCGTCACCAGCCAGCATGGCCGCCTTCCGGTGCCGGCTCCGGCCGTCCTCCGTATCGCCGCCGCGGCCGGCCTGGATCTGGCCAGCGGCGACCTGACCGGTGAGCGAACCACCCCGACCGGTGCGGCCCTGCTCGCGGCGGCGGCCATACCGGGCGGCTTTCCGGCCATGACGGTACGCGCGGTGGGCACCGGCGGCGGTGGCCGGGACACCCCGGACCGGCCCAACATCACCCGGGTGGTCGTCGGGGCGTCGGGCGCGGAGCGGGACCTGCGCGAGGGCGAGGTGACCGTCGTCGAGAGCACAGTCGACGACCTCGACCCCCGGCTGTGGCCTTCGGTCCTTCAGGCGGTGCGGGCGGCCGGCGCCTGGGACTGCTGGTGTACGCCGATCGTCGGCCGGCACGGCCGCCCGGGACAGGTCCTGGTCGCCCTGTGCGCTGAACCGGTCTTTTCGGCCGTGGCCGCCGCGATTTTTGCCCACACCGGGACGCTCGGCGTCCGCTGGTCCCGGATGAACCGGCTGACCGCCTCCCGGACGTCGGTGCAGGTGAAAGTCGGACCGCCGGGCAGCAGCCAGGTCGTTACGGTCAAGGTGGCCGGCACCACGGATGGCCTCGCGGGCTTCGGCACGGCCACCGCAGAGCTGGCTGAGGCGGAAGCCGCCGCCCGGGCCCTGGGCTGGCCGGTGCGGGCCGTCTGCGAGGCCGCCGTCGCGCAGTACCGCGCCCAGGCAGCAGTTCCCCGGTTACACCGCCGCCACGGGCCTGCAGACAAAGACGTCCAGCCGGTGGCGTCGATCATGCAGATCGCGAGTTCAGCCACACTGAGCCGGGCGCCAGCTGGTCGTGCACGCCCGCGCTTCATTGCGGCGATCCAGCCGTCCGCTGGCGCTCGAGGTCGAGCAGAAACTGTTTACGCGCGATCCCGCTGCCGTATCCTCTCAGCCTGCCGTCCGCACCGATCAGACGGTGGCAGGGCACCATGATGAAGA